>JABHQB010000029.1 GCA_018695965.1 Flavobacteriales bacterium
CTGGATTACAGAAGATAAATATTAATCCTCAATTAAATCCAGCTTATACATTTGATGCTTTTGTTGAGGGAGAATGTAATAGGTTAGCAAGATCCGCTGGATATGCTGTAGCTCAAAAACCAGGAGGAACTTCATTTAATCCTTTGTTAATTTATGGTTCTGGAGGTTTAGGGAAAACACATTTGGCAAATGCTATAGGGTTAGAAACAAAGCAACTATTCCCTGAAAATACTGTATTATATGTTTCAGCAGACAAGTTTCAAACTCAATTTGTCGACTCTATTATGGATGGAAAAATTAATGATTTCATGCATTTCTATCAATCAATTGATGTTTTAATTATTGATGATGTACAATTCTTATGTGGAAAGGAAAAAACTCAAGATGCATTCTTCCATATATTTAATCACTTACACCAAAATGGCAAGCAAATTATCTTAACTTCTGATAAGGCTCCTGTTGACATAGTAGGAATGGAACAAAGATTACTTTCTAGATTTAAGTGGGGATTAGCAGCTGATTTGCAATCTCCAGAATTAGAGACTAGACTTGCTATACTAAAAAAGAAGATTAAGAATGATGGAATTGATATTCCTTATGAAGTAATAGAATATATAGCCTATTCTATTACAACAAATATAAGAGAATTAGAAGGAAGTTTAATTTCTTTACTTGCGCAAGCCTCTTTAAACAGAAAAGAAATAACAATTGATTTAGCAAAGAACATGCTAGACAAATTTGTAAAAAATACTGCTAGAGAGGTTTCTATCGACTATATACAAAAAGTTGTTTGTGACTATTTTGATATTCCAGTAGATATAATGAAATCGAAAACTAGAAAAAGGGAAATTGTACAAGCCAGACAATTAGCAATGTATTTTTCTAAACAACTTACTAAGTCTTCTTTAGCTCATATTGGAAAGCACTGCGGAAACAAAGATCACGCAACTGTACTTCATGCATGTAAAACAGTGAACAATCTATCTGATACTGACAAAAGGTTTAAAGGGTATATCTCTGACATTGAGAAGAGATTAATCCACTCATAGGATCATGAAAATTTTAATGGTTTGTTTAGGAAACATCTGTAGATCTCCTCTTGCAGAAGGAATCTTAAAAAACAAAACCCAGAATCTTGATGTATTTGTTGACTCTGCAGGAACCTCATCATACCATGTTGGAAATCTGCCAGATTCCAGATCTATTGAAATTGCAAATAAAAATGGAATTGACTTAACATACCAAAGAGCAAGGCAATTTTCAGAAAAAGATTTTGATGATTTTGATAAGATCTATGCGATGGACACCAATAATTATTCAAACATAATTTCTCTTGGAAGAAATCAATCAGACAGAGATAAAGTAGATGTTATTTTAAACGAATTAACCCCAAAATCTTATGATAGTGTTCCAGATCCATATTACGGAGCAGGTGATGGTTTTCAAATTGTATATAATATGCTAGACAACGCTTGTGATGCTATTGTTGGAAAATTATGAACCAAGGTAAGTTATATTTAATCCCAACAATTATAGGTGAAGGTACTGAGGAGAAAACTCTTCCTTCTTTTGTTAGGGATAAAATTAAAGATATTGATATTTTTATTGTAGAAAACATAAGGACTTCTAGAAGATTTATGAAGAAAATATACAAAGAAAAAAATATTGACTCTACCCTATTCTACTCTTACGGAAAACATGATAAATTAAATCTTGAAGAAGAATTTTTACCTCATATTTATCAGGGAAAGGATGTTGGAATAATCTCGGAAGCGGGAGTACCGTGTGTTGCAGATCCAGGGTCAAAAATTGTAAATTTCGCTCATAAATTTCAAATAGAAGTAGTTCCATTAGTAGGGCCTTCTTCTATTTTACTAGCGCTAATGTCATCTGGATTAAACGGACAAAACTTTGCGTTTATTGGATATCTCCCCATTGACAAATCTGAAAGAAGTAGAAAAATAAAAGATTTAGAGGTATTAAGTAGAAAAACTAAACAAACTCAGATTTTTATGGAAACCCCCTACAGAAATATTCAACTGTTTGAGTCTGTATTAAAAGTTTGTTCTAAAAATACTAAACTATGTATTGCAGCAAATATTACATTTGATTCAGAAAACATAAAAACAAAAACAATTGAGGAGTGGAAATTATCTAGTCCTCCTAACATACATAAATCACCAACAATATTTCTTATTCACGCTAGATAAAGAATCAACAACTAATACAAAAAAACCACTGATTTCTCAGTGGTTTTTTTATTTTATTAATGGTTATGTCCATCATGATCATCATGATTATGACCCTTGTGAGGGTCTTCCACATCTTCTTTAATCTCTAACAATTCTACTTCAAATATTAGAGTTGCATTCGGACCAATATTAGCTTGTGGAATACCTCTTTCTCCATAAGCTAGATTGGAAGGAATAATAAAATTCCATTTGTCACCAACTACCATTAATTGAACGCCTTCAGTCCATCCAGGAATAACTCTATTTAATGGAAATTCTACTGGCTCACCTCTTTCTACAGAAGAGTCAAATATAGTTCCGTCAGTTAGCTTTCCGGTATAATGAACCTTTACGGTACTTGTTGCTTTCGGATGAACACTACCCTTACCTTTATTAATTACTTTATAAGCTAATCCGCTTTCAGTTACTGTAGCACCCTTAGTTAATCCTTTCATAGCTTTCTCCGATTCTAATTTCTTAAGTTTTTCTGCTTTTTTAGATTCAGCAATAACTTCCTCAAATACTTTATTAGCATCAAAATCTTTTGCCGAACCACTTCTAATGATTTCTATAGAAACAAGAATGTCATCTTGAACTATGGAGTTCACTACATCTTGTCCTTCGATCACATGTCCAAAAACCGAATGTTTATCATCTAACCATGGAGTTTCATTATGTGTGATAAAAAACTGAGATCCATTTGTAGAAGGTCCGGAATTAGCCATAGATAAAACACCAGATTTATCATGCTTTAAGTCAGGATGAAACTCATCTTGGAATTTGTATCCAGGATCACCCGATCCAGTTCCTAACGGGCATCCTCCTTGAATCATAAAGTTATCAATCACCCTGTGGAACTTTAGTCCATCATAATAAGGAGTTCCTAAAGCCTTTGCTGTGTTTTTCATTGTTCCTTCTGACAAACTCACAAAGTTCGCTACTGTAATTGGAGTTTTCTCATATTCTAATTCAATTAAAATATCTCCTTTTGTTGTTTTAATTTTTGCTTGCATACTGTTAATTTCTGTTTTATTAGTTTTTTCAAATTTTTTAGTTTCTTTATTCCATTTAACTTGTTGAGAATTCGCAAATTGACTACTAAATATAGCAATAGTCAAGATGAATGATTTAATAATGTTAATAGTTTTCATGTGATTTTATTTAGTTAAGTTTTTTTTATTTTCTTTAAATATTGATATTACTTTTTCTATAGTTTTATTTACCGACAACTCTGAAATGCCACCAGAAGCATTCATATGCCCTCCTCCACTAAAGTGTTTTTTAGCAATTTCATTTACTTTAAAATCTCCTTTTGAACGTAAAGACAATTTTACTACTCCTTCTTTTTCAGCAATAAAAACGGCAAATATAATACCTTTTATTGCAAGAGCATAATTTACCACTCCTTCAGTATCTCCTTTCTTAAAGTTAAACTTTTTCAATTCTTCTTCTGTTAATGAAATAATAGCAGAATTTAATTCAGGAAATATTTGTAATTTATCATTTAAACAATAACCCAGGAGTTTTGTTCTGTTTTCAGAGTAATTATCATAAATTAAATCATGTATTTTTGAATTATCAGCTCCTAAATTAATAAGTTCAGCAATAATATGATGTGTTTTTGATGTAGTAGAAGAATACTTAAAAGAACCTGTGTCTGTCATGATTCCAGCATACAGACATTCAGACACATCTTTATTAATAAGATGTTTATATTCTAAGTTTTCAATCACTTCAAACAACAACTGTGCGGTAGAGCATGATTTAGGATCAGAAATAATAATATTTGCGGCCTTTATATCCACCTCTTGATGATGATCAATCATAATTCTAATAGCTGAAGAATTTTCTACTACATCAGAATAATCTGAAATTCTACTTAAAGAATTAAAATCTAACAAGAAAATTAGATCAGCATTGTTAGTGATTTTCTGAGCTTTTTCTTTATCCTCAGAATAGATGACAACCTGGTCATTTCCTTTCATCCAATATAAAAAGGATGCGTAATCGTTAGGTGAAATAACTGTCACATTATGATTTAATTGTTTTAGAACTTCAGAAAGAGCAAGAGCGGAACCTAAAGCGTCAGCATCTGGACCTCTATGAACTGTAATTACAATATCTTTCGGATTTTGTAATAAGTCTTTTATTTCTGATATTTTTTCTTTCATGGGTCGCAAAAATAAGAATAAAAAAACTATCGGAAACATTTATATTTCATAGTTTTGCAAACCATAAATAAAAAAAATACAATGAGAAACATTACATTTACAATGATTAAACCAGAAGCTGTAGAAGCTGGAAATACTGGAGCTATTTTAAACAGAATGGAAGAAGCAGGATTTAGAATTTTAGCTTTGAAAAAAGTACACCTCACTGCTGAAAGAGCAGGATTATTCTATGAAGTTCATAAAGAAAGACCTTTTTATGGAGAATTAGTAGAATACATGAGTGGAGGGCCAATTATTGCAGCTATCTTAGAAAAAGATAATGCTGTTGCTGATTTTAGAACTCTAATTGGATCCACTAACCCTGAAGAAGCGGATGAAGGAACTATAAGAAAAGAATTTGCTACTAGCCTTGCAATGAATGCTGTTCATGGTTCTGACTCTGACGAAAATGCTAATATTGAAGCTAATTTTCACTTCTCTGAAGAAGAAAGATTCTAAAATACAATTCAAACACTTACACTTAAAGATGTAGTGATTATTTTAATACAATATCTTTTACAATTTTTCTGCCGATATTCTGATTGACACTCTCAACCAGTCCTTGTTTTTGATAAGATAACTCAGATCTTAAAACAGATGAGGATAAGTGAATGTAAATAATTCCATTTTGGAAATATTTATTTGTTATATAAGCCTGAAGATTCTTTCCAAGTATAGTATTTAGTTGATCTAGAGCTTCCACCCCATCTAGCTTCTTTTTTAATTTTGGTTTCTTAGATATTTTTTTCAATATATCTTCAAGACTGTTTATTTTCTTTCTTCTTGTCATTACTAATTCTGAATGTTGAAAATAGAATATTCTGAAGATGTTTTTTTTAGTATTTTTTCACTTCTTGCTTTACTTGTATCTGTAATAAATACCTGATTAAAAGTTCCTCTTTTTACAAGTGAAATCAAACTTTCAACCCTTTTATCATCTAATTTATCAAAAATATCATCTAACAGTAAAATTGGTTTTAATCCCAATTCTTCTTTTAGAAAATCAAACTGAGCTAATTTAAGTGAGATTAAAAAGGATTTTTGCTGTCCTTGTGAAGAATATTTCTTTACAGAAGATCCTTTAAGTGTAAATAATAAATCGTCTTTATGAATCCCAACACTAGTTCTGCAAGATATCTTATCTTGTTTCAATGAATTATTTAATTGAGTTAAATAATCGTTTTCATTTAACTGACTTTTGTATTCAATATCTACTTTCTCTTTTCCACTACTAATCTCTGTATAATATTTCTGAAAAACAGGAACAAACTTTTCTAGATACTTTTTTCTTTCAGTAAAAATAATATACCCATAATTCATAAGAAGTTCATTGTAAGTAGTTAAAGTAATCTCATCAAAAGTATTACTTGATAAAAAATGTTTTAATAATTCATTCCTTTGTTTTATTGTTTTATTGTAAGAAATTAAAGTTCTTAGATAAAAATTATTAAACTGAGAAATTCCTGAATCTAAATATTTTCTTCTTGAATCACTGTGTTCTGTAATCAGAGATGTATCTGTTGGGGAAACAAAAACAACTGGATAATTTCCAATGTGATCTGAGAATCTTTTATATTTTTTATCATTATTTTTTACAGATTTAGGAAAACCATCTTTTACATTACAAACTATATTTGAAAAACTATTCTCTCTAATAAAAGAACCTTTAATTGTAAAGTATTCAGAATTAAAATTAATACTTGTAGAATCGCTTGAATTAAAATAACTTTTAGTTAACGATAGATAATAAATTGCATCTAGAATATTTGTTTTTCCTGAACCATTATCACCAACAAAGCAGTTAACTCTATCATTAAATTCCCAGGAAGAATCTAAATGATTTTTAAAGTTGAGTAATCTTAGGTTTTTTAATTTCAATTTTGTTGTATATTTGCGAATTCAAAAATAAAGATTAAATGGCAAAAAAAGTAAATAAAACAGACGAACAATTTGCGAATGTTGAAGAGAACTTAAGTAAGGCGGGACTTTTTGTAGTAAAAAATCAGAAAAAATTACTGAAATTATTAGGATTTACACTAGCTATTATCGCTTTATTTGTAATTTTTAATCAATATTACACAATTAAATCATTTTTTCCACCTAAAGTTTACTCACTAGAAACAATCAACAAATCAAACTCAGATTTGTCTCAGGCTCAGTTTAATTTTGATAATAGAAACTATGAAGGAGCTCTCAATGGAGATACGGTAATAAATCCAATTGATAGCTCAACAATAATAAACAAAGGTTTCAAAGATATTATCTCGGATTATCCTTATACAGAAGCTGCAAATTTATCAAATTATTATGCTGCTATTTGCCAACTAAATCTAGGGTCTAGATTGGATAGTTCTCAGTATTTTGAAGATGCTCTAATCTCTTTAAATAACCTTGAAACTGATAATGAAATGATTTCATCATTAGTAACAGGACTAAAGGGAGACGCAAATATGGAATTGGGAAACACAACTGAAGCAATGAATTTCTACAAATCAGCAGCAACTGACTATGTAAATGATCTTACTACTCCTTATTTTATGATGAAACAAGCTCATATACATGAAATAAATAAAGATTTCTCTTCAGCTCTTGAAATTTATAATACAATAAAATCAGAATATTCTGATTCACAAGAGGGTGAGAATATTGATAAATATATTTCATCCGCATCAAACAGAAGATAAAAACCCATCATAAAGATGGCAACAACTAACAACAACTTATCAGATTACAACATGGAAGAAGTGCCTTCTTCTGAAGGTATGCGTTTTGCAATTATTGTTTCTGAATGGAATAATCATATTACCGAGAACCTATATATAGGAGCCGAGAAAACATTAATTAAATTAGGAACAAAACAGAATGATATAGTTAGAATTGATGTTCCTGGAAGCTTTGAACTAGTTTTTGGAGCGAAAATAGCTTCAAAATATAACTATGATGCTATTATTTGTTTAGGTTCGGTAATTAAAGGAGAAACCGATCACTTTGACTATATATGCAATGCGGTTTCTCTAGGAATTAAGGATTTGAATGTACACGGTGATGTTCCTGTAATATTTGGAGTTTTGACAGACAACAACGAACAACAATCTATTGATAGGTCTGGTGGAAAGCACGGAAACAAAGGAATAGAAGCTGCTATTACCGCTATAAAAATGGCTGTATTAAATAAATAAAAAATAGTACAGAATATTTTTATCTGAAATAAATAAGTATAAATTTGCAAACTCAAAAATAATGGTCGCGTAGCTCAGCTGGATAGAGCATCTGCCTTCTAAGCAGACGGTCACAGGTTCGAATCCTGTCGCGATCACATCAACCCACCTTTTGGTGGGTTTTTTGTTATCTATTAAATTAGCAATATTTCCTATAGTTTTTTGTTATTTAGCAATACAATTTTACAAATTGAGAAACTTTATTTTTAAAATACTATTCTACTGTTTATCACTACTCCCTCTATGGTGTTTGTATTTTATTTCTGACTTTTTATACTTAGTGATTTATAAACTAATCGGATACCGAACTAGAGTAGTTAGAGATAATCTGAAAAATTCATTTCCTAAAAAATCGGATATAGAGTTAATAAGTATAGAAAAGAAATTCTATCATCACTTTTTCGATCTTATTATAGAAAGCATTAAATCAATAAGCATTTCTGAAAATCAGATGAGGAAAAGACTTGTTTTCAAGAATATTGAGATATTTGATAAATATTTTGATCAGAATAAATCTGTAGTACTTACCGTTTCTCATTACGGAAATTGGGAATGGGGACTTTTAGGTGTTTCCTTAACTGCAAAACAAAAAATGATGGGGGTTTATAAAACAATAAATGATAGTTTTTTCAATGATCTTATGAATACAACAAGAGGAAGGTTCGGAGCTGATTTAGTAGAGATGAAAGACTCTTTAAGGCATATTATTTCTACAAAAGATGAGTGCAAGATTATTGGGTTACTTGCGGACCAAAGTCCTGTAAAAAACGAATCTAATTATTGGACTACTTTCTTAAATCAGGAGAGTTCTGTATATTTAGGTCCAGAAAAGATAGCTACTAAAATGAACTATCCAGTTTTATTTTGTAAAATACAAAAAGTAAGAAGAGGGAGATATGAATTTTATCTAGAGGAACTTTGTACAAATCCTGAAAAAACAACAAAAGGTGAGATTACATCTTTATATTTGCGAAAATCAGAACAAACAATAAACGAAAATCCAGAGTTTTGGCTTTGGACACACAGAAGATGGAAACACAAAAAATAAAAACTGCAGTTGTAATATTGAATTGGAACGGGAAAAGTTGGTTAGAAAAATTCTTACCAAATGTAATTCAGCATTCTAATGATGCAGAAGTAATAATTGCAGACAATAATTCATCTGATGATTCTATAAAGTTTTTGGAAGAAAATCATCCGAATATCCGCATAATACAAAATGACGGGAACTATGGATATGCTAAAGGGTATAATCTAGCACTAAAACAAATAGATGCCCAATATTTTGTTTTATTAAACTCTGACATTGAAGTTACAAAAGATTGGATCTCCCCTATTATTTCTTTAATGGATTCTGACAAAACAATTTCTACTTGCCAACCAAAAATACTAGACTATAATAACAAAAATAGATTTGAATATGCAGGAGCAAGTGGAGGATATATTGATAAATTCGGATATCCTTTTTGCAGAGGAAGAATTTTTGATTTTCTGGAAGAAGACAAAGGACAATACAATGACGCTACAGAAGTATTTTGGGCTACAGGAGCTTGCTTATTTGTAAGAGCATCTCATTTCTGGGAAGTTGGTGGATTGGATAGTGATTTCTTTGCTCATCAAGAGGAAATAGATCTTTGTTGGAGATTGAAAAACAAGGGGTATAAAATTATGGTAGAGCCAAAATCTGTGGTGTATCATGTAGGTGGAGGAACCTTAAATGTTGGATCTCCTTTAAAAACACATCTGAACTTTAGGAACAACTTATATATGATTTTTAAGAATTTACCTCTCTCCTATTTATTTATCATTATTCCGATCAGATTAGTGCTAGATGGCATTGCAGCTATTACTTTCTTAGGTAATAAAAAAGGAATAAGTCATTTGTTTGCAGTAATGAAAGCTCATTTCTCCTTTTATTTTGAGATTCCTAAGCTTATTACAAAAAGAAGAAATATTTCTCAGAAATGTTCTTTAACAGGAAAAACTAACTACTCTATTTTAGTAAAAAACAAACTAAAAGGAATAAAGAATTTCTCAGATTTATAATTACTCAATAATTATCTTATTTTCTACCATTCCTTCATTGTAGATATAGAATAGTGGTGTATTGCCTTTTTCGTTAACTTCTCTTTCTTATTCGTTTTGTTCTTTATCTTTTATAATTAAAGATTTATTCTTTTTAAGAACTCTAACAAACCCTAATATTATCCAAAAAATTACAACAAAACTTATTATAGTGTAATCAAAATATGAACTAACATAATTATTATTGAAGATCCTATGGCTGACATTGAATAATATGAATGGTATAACAATAGATAATAGTAATGCTAGTCCTCTATGATTTTTGCAAATAAATAATCTAATTATTCTATAAAACGCAATAAATACAATTACAGGTAGAAGAACTAGAGATAGAAGAATCAATAAAAAAACGTGGTTCCTATACCACCAACCAACTTCTTCTCCATTAAAATCTAAACATCTTTCTGAGATCAGCTCACTTTGTTCAGAATATTTTCTCTCATACATATATCCTGGAGAAAATTTACCATCATAGTATATAAGTTCATATTTTAAAACTCCATTGCTATACCATTCTCGTTTTTCCCATGGAATTTCACCATGAGGATATTCCATATATTTGTATTCAAGTATTCTCTGTCCATTATCTGATGTGTCATAAACTACAACATCCTCATTATAGAATCTAATTATAGTACTATCATTCTTAATTTGAATATATCTTTTATCTTCAAAAATGTCAACATCACCAATGTAATATCCAATTTCTATTACGTTACTGGTATCACTATCAGAACATCCAATCAAAGGCACACATAGTAATAGTAGTAATAGTTTTTTCATTGTATTTATTCTAGAGTTATTAAAGCTGCTTTATAAGAATCCAGTCCTAATCCAGATATTACGGCCGTACAATTCTCAGATAAAAGTGATTTTTTTCTGAAATCCTCCCTAGCATATATGTTGGATATATGAATTTCAATTACTGGAACTTCTATTGCTTTGACACAATCTGCTATAGCTACTGAAGTATGCGTATATCCTCCTGCATTTAGTAAAATTGCATCATAAATAAATCCAACTTCTTGTAACTTGTCAATCAACTCCCCTTCAACATTAGACTGAAATTGTTCCAATTCCAAATTAGGAAATTCCTCTACTAATTTTTTAAAATACTCTTCAAAAGAAATATTACCGTAAATAGATTTCTCTCTTACACCTAATAAGTTTAAATTTGGACCGTTAATAATAATAACTTTCATTACCGCTAAAGTAAGAAAATGAGTTGGAAACAATCCATAAAAGAATTTAAAAGTTATCTAAGAATTGAACGTTCTCTTTCAGATAACACTATTGACTCTTACTTAAGAGATATACAAAAACTTGCCAATTTTTCAGAAGAAAAAGACTTAAACGAACTACAAATAACAAAAACAGAAGTTAAAGAATTTATTTCAGAAATAAATAAAGAAGGTATTTCTGCCCGTTCGCAAAGCAGAATAATTTCGGGAATTAAAGCTTTTTACAAATATCTTATTCTGGAAGATTACCTAAAAGTAAACCCTACAGAACTTATCGAAAGTCCTAAAATTGGAATGAAACTACCAGACACTCTCTCTATTGAGGAAATTGACTCCCTAATTTCTGCTATCGACCTCTCTCACCCTCAAGGAGAAAGAAATAGAGCTATTCTGGAAGTTTTGTATAGTTGTGGACTCAGAGTTTCCGAACTTACCAACCTGAAACTGTCTAACATCCGATTTAAGGAAGGATATGTAAAAGTTTTAGGTAAGGGTAACAAAGAACGATTTGCTCCTATTGGAAGTTCCGCAATTAAATTTTTAAATATCTATTTAAATGAAATAAGAAATCATCAAGATATAAAAAAAGGAAGTGAAGATATTGTTTTCCTTAACAGAAGAGGAAACAAGTTAACTCGAGTTATGATCTTTACCATCATAAAACAACTTGCAGAAAAAATAGGAATGAAAAAGAAAATTAGCCCTCATACTTTTCGTCATTCCTTTGCAACACATTTAATAGAAGGAGGTGCAGATTTACGTGCAATACAAGAAATGCTAGGTCATGAAAGTATTACAACTACCGAAATATATACACATCTGGACAGAGAATATTTAAGAGAAGCTATTATGCAATTTCACCCCAGAGCATAAATGCAATTAAAACATAACATCTTAAAACTTTACCTACTAAAAGGGTTTTTATGGTTTATGGTATCCATGCCAATTATCGTTTTATTTTTCCAGGAAAACGGTCTTACATTAATGGAAGTGATGATTTTGCAATCTGTTTATTCCTTAACGGTTGCAATCACTGAAATTCCATCTGGATACATTGCGGATTATTTTGGAAGAAGAAACTCCATTATCTTAAGTACCCTTTTTATCTTTATTGGATATCTAATATTTTCCAATTACAGTGGTTTCGAAATATTTATTTTAGCAGAATTCCTTGTAGCAATTGGAGGAAGTTTAATGTCCGGTGCAGATTCTGCAATTATGTACGATACACTTTTGGAGATCAAGCAAGAAGAAAAATACACAGAAGTGGAAGGAAAAACATATGCAATTGGTAATTTTTCTGAAGCAATTGCTGGCTTATTTTGTACTGCTCTAATATCAATCTATGTCTTATTAATAATACCAGTGCAAATACAAACCTGTATCGTGTTTTTCTGTATTCCAATTGCAATAAGTTTAGTGGAGCCATCTCTAAATAATAAAAATAAAATTGAGAAAGGATTTTCTTCAATTTTAAAAGTTGTAAGATTCTCTTTATTTGAAAATATAAAACTAAAATGGTTGATAATTTACTCCTCTATAATGGGAGTCGCTACACTTTCTGCTGCTTGGCTTACTCAACCATTCTTTAAAAGTATAGAAGTTCCACTATTTTATTACGGAATATTATGGGCAGCATTAAATTTTACTGCCGGAATAAGTTCGTACCGATCTCATAAAACAGAGAAGAAATACAATGTAAATAACTTACTAATGAATCTTGGTTTCTTTATGTCTTTTTCCTTCCTGTTAGTCTACTTTTTACCAAATTATTTCGGACTGGTTTTTATCTTTATTATATATTATTTGAGAGGAATAGTAACCCCTATACTTAAAAACCAGATTAATCTAAATACTGAATCAAATATTAGAGCTACAGTTATGTCAGTCAGAAGTTTTGTGCTTAGAATCTCATTTGCAATTATCGCTCCTATTTTAGGACTAATGGCCGACAATAAAGGTATTAGTGATTCCTTTCTATTATTATCTATTCTGATAATTATCTTTAGTAGTATTTCAATTTTTAGACTAAGAAAAATATCATAAAAAAACCTAACAACAATAGTTAGGTTTTAAATGCGGAGAGAGAGGGATTCGAACCCCCGGTACCTTGCGGTACAGTGGTTTTCAAGACCACCGCATTCGACCACTCTGCCATCTCTCCGAAAGAGTCGCAAAAATATAAATATTTTCAAAATATATAGAGATTTATTATCTTTTCTGTGATTTATAGTTTAACACCTTATCATCTATCAATTAAACCTATAAAATTATTATTATTGAGGGAGTTATTTAGTTTTACTATTTTTGATAACCTAATAATTCTGATTTTTAATTTCCATATTGTATTATTAGTGTTAGCTTAGAAGATTTAATACATATAGAGAGAAGAATCTTCTTAAAGATGGAAGTTTAAAGAAATAGAATAAAACTGTCCGATCCTGCCTATAAATTAGAGAAAGTTGTTAAATCAATTTACTAAAACAAACTTAAAAAAATAATTGGATTTTCTGATTAGAAAAAACTTCCATAAAACTAAATTGTTGGCTTACCTTTATTTTCACCTTCTATCCAAAAATGGTCTTTTACTCTTCCAAGGTATTTAGAATTCTGATTTTTATATTTCTCTAGAGATGCTTTCATCTGAGCAAGAGTGTCACTCATTATTCTAATAGGTTTTCCTGTACTATTTAAAGTAATGGATATGTAATAACCGTCTTTCAGTCTTCTTGGAGCATTAGATGGTCTGCCACGTTTTTTCATATGCGCAAACTTACATATAATTATATGAAATACTTTATAAGTATATCGTAAGTTTGCAAAAAGCATTATATTCTATTATTTATACATGAGATTTGAAAATTTAAACTTACATTCTTCCTTAATACAAGCTGTAAAGGATCAGAATTACAGCGAACCAACTGCTATTCAGCAACAAGCCATCCCTTTAATATTAAAGAAAAATGATGTATTAGGAAGTGCTCAAACAGGAACTGGTAAAACAGCTGCTTTTGCATTACCCATCTTACATCATTTGATTAATGAAAAAACTAATGACAATAGAAAAATTAGAGCTTTAGTAGTTACCCCTACTAGAGAACTTGCTATTCAGATTGGAGATAATTTTACAGACTACTCAAAGTACAATAAAATAAAAAATACAGTGATTTTTGGGGGAGTTAAACAAGGAACTCAAACTACTGCACTTAATAATGGTGTTGATGTGTTAGTGGCAACTCCAGGAAGGTTATTGGATCTTATGGGGCAAGGATTTATCTCTCTAAAAGATATTAAGTATTTTGTATTAGATGAGGCAGATAGAATGTTAGATATGGGATTTATTCATGACATTAGAAAAATATTGAATGAATTACCAAAAGAGCGTCAATCTTTATTCTTTTCGGCTACTATGCCTTCTAATATCTTAAAACTTTCTTCTCAGATATTAAAATCACCTAAACAAATATCCGTTAATCCTGTATCTTCAACCGCCGAAACTATTCAGCAGTTTATTTACTATACGAATAAGTCAAACAAAAAAGATTTGTTGCTATATATCTTAAAAGATAAGAACATCAATCAATTATTGCTATTTTCAAGAACTAAGCATGGAGCAGATAGAATAGTTCGTAATCTGAAAAAGAAAAATATTCAGGCTGCTGCAATTCATGGAGACAAATCACAAAACCAAAGACAGAAAGCGCTACAGTCCTTTAAAGATTCTGAAATACAAGTTCTGGTAGCTACTGATATTGCTGCTAGAGGTATTGATATTGATAAGTTGAGTTATGTGCTAAATTACGATATCCCTAATGAATCAGAAACCTATGTACACAGGATAGGAAGATGTGGTAGGGCAGGAGAAACAGGAGTTTCTATTTCAATATGCGAACCAGAAGAGAATGAGTACGCAAGAGACATTGAAAAATTGATAAAACAAAAAATTAAAGAGATTCAAAACCATCCTTTTCCTCAAACGGATAAACCTATGAATGCACAACAGAAAAAGGAATTTGAAAAAGAAAAACAAAGAAGGAAACAAGAGTTTTTTGCCAACAGGAAAAAAAAGAGGAATGCTGGAAATAACAATTCTAGAAATAAGAGAAGATAATATTAATTAAAAGTATGTCGGGGTAGCAGGATTACAACCTATACTTTATTTAAATGATGAAAGTAAGTTCGAAATAGGAACCGTAAGATCTACCAAAACAAACCCACTCATTGAGTGGTGGTTTTTTATATTAGCTCTATGAAAATAAAAGTTAGAAAAGGAGTAAAAGAAGATCTCTCATCAGTACTAGATCTAATAAAAGAATTAGCTGATTATGAGAATTCTCTAGAAAAAGTTACTATTACATTAGACGACTTAGAAAATGATGGATTTGGAACTCATCCATGGTACTGGTTCTTAATTGCTGAAACTAACGAAAAAATTATTGGATTATCCTTTTATTTTATACGCTATTCTACATGGAAAGGAAAGTGCTTATTCCTTGAAGACTTTGTAATTAAGAAAGAATATCGTAAACAAGGAATAGGAAGTCTTTTATTTGAAGAGACAATAAATATTTGCAAAAAACAAAACCTAAATGGAATGATATGGCAAGTGTTAGATTGGAACACTCCTGCAATAGAATTTTACAAGAAATATAATGCTGATATTAGCAAAGAATGGTTAAACGGAAAGCTCTCAAAGAGTCAGATTGAGAATCTTCATATCAATAAATAGATCTAAGAGTTAAGTATCCTAATAATCATAAAATTATTCTAAGGAACTTTCATATCATCTAAGAATATCTGATAGAAAAGTAATTTATAGGAAATAAAAATATAACTTATCCCTTTTATTTTGTTTTTTTCAAAGATAGTAATAGAGTTGCTGTTTTACTTTTACTAATTAGATTCTCAAGTGTTTCTCTTTTTGCTTCTCTTATTTTTTCTACACTACCAAAATGAGAGAGTAATTTCTGTATGGTCTTCTCTCCTATTCCTTCAATATTATCAAGTGAAGTTGTAAATGTATTTTTACTTCTTTGATTTCTGTGGTGCTTAATTCCGAACCTATGAGCCTCATTTCTTAATCTTTGTATTATTTTTAAACTCTCTGATCTTTTATCTAAGTATAAAGGAATAGAATCTCCAAAAAAGAAAATCTCTTCTAGTTTTTTAGCAATCCCAATAATATCTATTTTCCCGAGCAAACCTAATGATTCCAAACTCTTTGCTGCGGAAGAGAGTTGTCCTTTTCCTCCATCAATTATTATAAGTTGTGGCAAATCCTTTTTTTCTTCCAAAAGTCTTTTATATCTCCTGTAAACCACTTCTTCCATTGATTTAAAATCATCAGGACCAACAACTGTTTTTATATTAAAATGCCTATAATCTTTCTTAGAAGGTTTTCCATTTTTGAATACTACACAAGCCGCAACTGCATTAGTGCCCTGAAAATTAGAATTATCAAAACATTCAATATGTCTGGGTTTTTCTTTCAGATTTAAATCTACTTGCAATTGATTTATTATTCTTTTATCAGAAGATTTTTCTTTTAACTTTTCTTTCTTCTTTATTTTATCAAATTGCATGTATTTTGCATTGCGTTTTGAAAGTTCAATCAGTTTGTATTTATCTCCAATTTTCGGAACAATAATCTTTGTGTTTTCCCACAGATTCTCTACAGATATTGAACTATAAATTTCTTTAGATTGAGAATTAAATCGTTGCCTTAATTCTGTAATAGCATAAACCAGAAGTTCTTTATCCGATTCTTCCAACTTTTTCTTTAATTCAATTGAGTGAGTTTGTATAATTGCCCCATTTGAAATCTTTAAATAATTTACAAAAGCTGAAAGATCATCAGAAACAATTGTAAAAACATCTACATTATTAATTTTAGTATTTACTATGGTAGACTTTGATTGATAATTCTCTAGTAAACTCAGCTTCTCTTTTACTTCCTGAGCTTTTTCAAATTCCATATTTTCTGAAAAAGAAATCATTCTATCTTTTAAAATAGAAGCAACTGATTTTATATCACCCTTAAGGATTTGAGAAATATGATTTATGCCAATCTGATAACTATCTTCAGACTGAAATCCTTCACAAGGAGCCAAACAGTTTCCGATATGATATTCTAAACATAATTTGAACTTTTTCTTCTGAATATTTTCTAATTTTAAATTGAAATTGCAAGTTCGCAAAGGATATAATTGATGAATAAAATCAATAAGTGTCCTAACTAAACGAACAGAGGTATAAGGACCAAAATAAAAAGAACCATCTTTCACTACTCTCCTAGTAGAATACACTCTTGGAAACGGTTCGTTTTTTACACAAATAAAAGGATATGTTTTATCATCCTTCAACATTACATTGTACTTAGGTTGGTGTTTTTTTATCAGATTATTTTCCAATAATAAAGCATCCATTTCTGTAGGCACAACAAAATATTTTATATCTCTAATTTTAGAGACCATTAACTTTGTTTTTGCGTATTCTTGTTTTTTTGTAAAATAAGAAGAAACCCTCTTTTTTAAGTTTTTTGCTTTTCCTACATACAAAATCTTCTTTCTTTTATCAAAAAACTGATAAACTCCCGGATTTTGTGGAAGTTCCTTTATTTGTTTAAGAATCTTCAATTCTGTAGAACCACCACTTTTTTGTACTGATTTATATATCCATTATCCGACAAAACGTCTATCAAAACAATATAAATTCCTTGAGGGAGTAAACTATAATTATCATCTGTTCCGTTCCAAATCTTTGTTCCAGAAGAACCTAATAATTCATTATTTACAATCACTTTAAGCAGAATTCCATCAGAATTGAAAATTGAGATGATTCCCATCAAATCGGATCTATCAAAATTCCAATTTATTGTAAGCACATCCTCAAATCCATCATTATTAGGACTAAATATTTCAGGAAAAAGAGATACTTCACCAAATGAATATGCTTGATAATATTGTGAATTCTGATATGTTGGAGTTCCGTATCCGCTTACTGAAGAAGAAGATTGCCATTCTTTCAAATCAGGAGATATTCTCTCTAAAGAAACACCATCTACTTCTGAAAGTAAGGGATGATGCATATCTGAATTATACTGCAAAACATCTATGGTATTTAATAAGGATTGATGAATAATTGCAACAGTTCCTTCATCATTACTAAAAGTTGGCAAACTACTAACCTCAATATAATTATACGGATTCTCGGAGAAATATTGGTCTTTAACTTTTGCAGAATCTGTAGTAATTACCCAATATTCATCTGGAAAAATAAATTTACTTTCTTCCGTGATAATTTTCCAATTTTCAGGAGTATTCCAATCTATTAAATAATTTGAAATTCTATAATTTTTTAAGTCAAAAGATTTATCCGAGTTGTTATAAATTTCTACATAATCAACTCCATCATTCTTTGGGTCAAAAAGTATTTCGTTAATTATTATTTCTGAAGAAAGACAACTATCTGCTAAAGATATCTTATAATGTAAGCTTGTATCTAATAAAGTACCTGCACAATCGGAAATTTGATTATTAACACTTAAATTATAGATTATTCCGCTTTGTAAAGAATTTGAAAAAGTCAATCTGACCTTATTCGGATTTTCTGAGTTATATACCGCACTCTGAGGAGTAGATATTCCTTTATCTATTTCATATATACTAGTATTGGAAACCAAAGTACTATCCATTTTCTTATTAAAAACAATAGAAACTGTATTCAGATCTTCAGTATATATATTGTTAATTCTTAAATTTCCGGAATATACATTTTGCCCATACACTGAGTTTTGTTTTCCAGGAGTTCCTCCAATTGCAGAAACTGAAGCTCTCCAATTATTTTCTCCTTCACAATACAAATCCTGACTTACTTGTTCTAAACTCCAACCTCCATCTATTTTATTATCATCATTATACCATTTATCAGTATATGAAACAGAATGAATAATAGTACCATAATTGTCTAGAATCAGAACATCTGCTGCAGAATTTGTAAGTGAAATAGAAGTAAATCCAATCTTAGAAATATTTGATGGAAAACTATCAATAATATCTTCTTTGATTAGCACCGTAAAACTATCTGCTTTTATCTGTGAAACAGGAAAGACTTTCTCAGTAGATCCAATTTTTATAATAAAATCAGTTAAATTAATATCAGAATTTGTTCTATTATATAGTTCAATATATTCATATTCTGGCAATCCAATTGAAGGATTCGGATCAATAAAAAGTTCATTTATTACTAAATCATTTGGCAAAATTTTCTGAGGAGAAGTTGTGTCCCAACTTCCTGAAACAGAAAAATCATCAAAATAAAATTTATCTGATCGAGTTTTGGTGTATTTACAAACTACTCCAAAAAAATCAGAACTATTTAGAGTTAAATCATTTGCAGTTCCATTTGACAAGCAATTTGACAAGCAATTTGAAGATGATGTATCTGTAAAAAGCTCCCAATTACCTAAATTATCTTTAGTAACCTTTATACTAAGATTCGGATTTGATGAAGCTACTCCATCAATTCCATCAATTAATAAAATTTCAGTCGAACCTATTTGCATGTATAAATCTACATCATCTATACTTCCGCTTTCACCTCCAACCTTTACAAAATAACCATTCAAATCGCTAGTTAAATCCTCATTATCCGACATTAAATAAATCTTTGCAAAATTGGATGATGATGGATTAAAAAAATATTCTGAACTAAATTCCCAAACTGCATTTTCAGAAACTTTAGAAATAGTAGAAAGATATATTTCAGAAGTTACCGAATCATAAATCGTATGAAGTCTTCCGGAAGAATCTACCTCAAATTTATTAGAATCTCCAAACCAAGTTGGATTATTTGTAAAATCACCATCTGAAAAGTTATCTGTAAACTGTGCTGAAATCAGATAAGGTAATGAAAAAATAATAAAAAACAAAAAGGTCATTCTCATAGTTTGTAAATATAGTATTTTTGAAAATACTAAAATTCATAATTTTTTAATGATTATAAGTTATAAATATAAATTTCTTTTTATTGGTCTACCCTTTTCTGCTTCCTCAGCAATCACTAAAGAATTACACAAAGAGTATGAAGGAGAACCTTATCTAAGAAAACATTCTTTATATCATGAATTTAAAAAAGTTGCAACTACAGAAGAAAAGAAATTCTTTGTATTTGCAGTACTACGAAACCCTATGGAAATTGAAGTTACTATTTATGAGAAAATGAAAGCTAACGCAAAAGGAAATTTTACAAATCCAAAGCTTTTTACAGAAAATGGAGGTCATATAAGTAAAAAACAAAGAGAACGATTCAACTTTATTCATGAAAACAACGCTAGCTTTCAAGAATATTTTATTAAGTTCTTTAACAAACCATTTGATAATTTCGCTAGTATTACTCTAGATAAATGTGATTTTGTAATAAGATATGAAAATATTACTGAAGATTACAAGATAGCTCTTAAAAAATCTGGTATAAAAAATCCAAAAGACTTACCTGTAGAAAATAAAACTGATGGAAAAAAGAAAGATCTATCAGAGTATTATACTAAGGATATTCAATCTTTGACTTTATTTGTTTTCGGACCATTTCTAAAAAAATATGACTATGGATTTCCTGAACATTGGACTCATACAGAAATCCCATTATCTGCAAGATTTCTGTTTTACATAGGAGGAATCATACGAAAGTGGAAGTGGAAACTAAAGAAAAATTCTAGCAGAAAAAGTATTAAGGATTCTATTTATGGAGACATACAAAGGAAAAGCAATTAACTCTATTTAAAATGTCTTCTGTAAAATAATAGAATTGATACAATTCCTACAAAAATTCCAGAGTCGGCAATATTAAACACCGGAGCAAAAAAAGTAAACATACCATCATTTCCTTCTAAGAAAGAAAGCCAGTTTGGTAAATCAACTGTAAAAAATGGAAAGGACAACATATCAACTACCTTTCCATGAAACAAACTATTCCCATAAAATGTACTATCAATTATATTTCCTAAAGCACCTCCAATAATTAGTCCAAAACAGATTAACAAACCTGAAGGAAAAGAATTCTGTTTTGTAAGTTTATGAACATAAAACACACCCCATCCAACCACAATTATTCTGAAAAGTGTTAAAATTAACTTTCCATATGGATCTGGAAGTTCCATTCCGAATGCCATTCCATTATTTTCAATATAAAAAATACGGAACCAATCAAAAATTAGAATTTCATCATATAGATTCATAGATGTTTTTACCAAAATCTTTGTGATTTGATCAACCAATAATAAAATAAAGGAAGTAAATAGTACTTTTTTCAAAGGATTATTGAGATCTTTTCGCTTCAATAGAAAGTGTAGCGTGAGGAACAAGGTTTAATCTTTCTTTACTAATTAACTGACCCGTAACTCTGCAAATACCATAAGTTTTATTCTCAATTCTGATAAGTGCATTAGTTAAGTTCTTAATAAACTTTTCCTGTCTTAAAGCAAGTTTCATATTCTCATCTCTTGAAAGTGTAGTTGAGCCTTCTTCAAAAGCCTTAAATGTAGGAGAAGTGTCATCTGTACCATTATCTGAATCGTTAGAATAAGCAGCTTTTAATAAAGATAAATCCTCTTCTGCAGTCTTGATTTTACTCTCTATTAACTCCTTGAAATCCTTAAGTTCCGATACTGTATAACATACTTTTTCTTTTGACATAATTTATATCTTTTTTATTGAAATATTGACCGAAATACCATCAACTAAGTCAACACTAACTTTATTATTATTTACAACATCAACAATATTAAGAGAATTTGCTAAAGTTTCCCCACAAATGTAAGATAAATTATTTGATATAGATGAATCAATTTTATCATTTTTTTCAACATCCACTTCAATCTTATCTGTCACTTCAAAATCATAATCTTTTCTGATATTTTGTATTCTATTTACTAACTCTCTTGCCAAACCTTCTTCTTTTAATTCTTCAGATAGAGTGACATCTAAAGC
>JABHQB010000030.1 GCA_018695965.1 Flavobacteriales bacterium
CATTAAGTAATTCATTAATTATTTTCTCACCTTTTTCAGGATTAGTTTTTACGTAAACACCTGCCATTTGGACTGATACTCTTTCATATCTACCTGTGTGATATGGGATTGATTTAAAATATTTATCCGCAAGAGATTCTGCTTTATCATAATATTTATCAGCAAGAGAATCTATTTCATTATCTCCTTTCTGAATTAATTTTTGAGACAACCTTTCAAATGGAGATCTAAATCCACTTATAGATCTATCGGTATAATGACAATAATTAACATTTGGATCGCTTAGGTTTCCATAGCTATATTTATTCATAAGTAGGTCATAACTTTTATCAATGTTTATTTCTTCTTGATCTGCTTTTGTTGCCGCTAATCGTTTGTTATGTTTATTTGAAAGATTATTTAAGTTATCAGACATTTTTTTAATTTTCTCAGCTTTAGTAGGATCTTGTTTTTTCTGCTCCTCTTGTATTTTTTGAGATTTTTCAATTAATTTAGTTTGTGTATACTGTCCATTATAGAAAGGAACTAATTTTGATAAAGCTCCCTCTATTTGAACATAGTCCATCAGTCCAGGAAAAGCACCTAATGTTTGTGGAGCATTGATAAAATAAAGTGGTCGTTCCCACTTAAAATTCGCTAAAATATCTAATAATGCTACATTGTCTTGAAGTAAATTATCACGCTTTATCCTCAGTTCAATCCATGATCTTTTTTCTTGATTTGCACTATCTTTTGGTAATGGTATCTTTATATATCTTGGACATGTCTTGCTATTTTCAATTTGTTTTATTGCTTTAGAAATTGGCATATATCCATATGCTGGTTTTTTATCTCCAATAATTTTTGCAAATCCCCGATCTCCCTTATAAAAATCATGTGTTAATGAGTGTGGCACAGGAGAAGCGTCATATACTTGTTTTTTTATCTGATCAATATACGCTCCCCTTCCTAGTAAACTCATGTTTACATTTCGAACATCAGTTCTTATTCCTTCTACTTCTTGTGCAAACCAAAGTGGGTAAGTGTCATTATCTCCATTTGAGAATAGAAGAGCATTTGAATCGCAAGATTCTAGATAATTTACTCCGACATCTAAGGCGATAGTTCTTCCAGTTCTGTCATGGTCATCCCAATTTTCGGAAGCCATTAAAACAGGAACAGCTAATAAACAAACGGAAGTTGCTAAAATAGCAGAGGTTTTCGCACTGATTTTTTGCTTTAGATAGTCAAAAATGCCTAAAACTCCTAATCCAATCCAAATAGCAAACGCATAGAATGAACCTACATAAGCATAGTCTCTTTCTCTAGGTTGCTGTGGAGGAACATTTAGATACAAGATAATAAAAGCTCCAGTAAACAAGAAGAATAATAAAACAGAAATAGCATCTGTTTTCTGAGACTTAAAGTGAAAGAAAATTCCTATTAAACCAAGAATTAAAGGAAGAAAGTAGTAATGATTTTTTGACTTATTGTTTTTTAGATGACTAGGAGCGTCTTTATACTGACTAGTATTCAGACCACTTTCCCAATTTCCATAAACAGGGTTCCCATCCATATTCATAACATCATTTTGCCTTCCCGCAAAATTCCACATAAAATATCTCAGATATGAGTGCCCTATTTGGTATTTAAAAAAGAATTTTACATTATCTGAGAATGTAATATTCGCTGGATCATGATTCTGCCATTGTTGATACCCTCCTACATGATTTGGCTGTGGAGGTCTAGAAGGACTATACATTCTAGCAAAGAATCGATTATTTTCCCATTTATATTTTGTGTTTGGCTCGAGCTCTTCATAAAATCCCTTTTCTAGATTTTTTTCGTAGACCTCTTCCTTTTCTGTTCCTATTGGCTGGTCAGTATAATAACGTCCAAATACTAATGGAGCAACTTCTCCATATTGCTCCCGAGCTAAATAAGAAGAAAGTCTTACGGGATCATTTGGGACACTCATATTTATAGGTGTGTTTACACTGCTTCTTATAACAACGGTAGTATAGGAGGAGTATCCAATTAATAAGAATAATACGCCTAAAATAGCAGTATTCCATATGGATTTATTGTTTTTCAAAGTGTACATAATCCCATAGATAATTAATCCTATTATTAATAAAACAAAGAAAATAACTCCTGAGTTAAAAGGTAATCCAAAACTATTTACAAATAGCTTGTCAAACCAACCCATTAAAGCAGCGGTTTTTGGTATAAAAACTCCTTGGATAAATAATAAAATAGCAGCAGAAACAGCAAATGCTTTTAAAAATCCTTTATGAGTATACGTATTATTTTTAAAGTAATAAATCATTCCCATAGCAGGAATTGTAAGTAACGAAAGTAAATGTACTCCTATTGAAAGTCCAATTAGATATGCTATTAGAACCAGCCATTTGCTAGAATGAGGAGAATCTGCAACCTCTTCCCACTTTAGGATACACCAAAAAGTTACTGCAGTAAAAAATGAAGAGAGGGCGTAAACCTCTCCTTCTACAGCAGAAAACCAAAAAGAATCTGAGAAAGTATACGCTAAGGATCCAACTATTCCTGC
>JABHQB010000031.1 GCA_018695965.1 Flavobacteriales bacterium
CAAAAATTTCAAGATATATCTGTTAGTTCATCAAAAATCAGGAAACTAATCGTAAATAATAAGATTAAAGAAGCTACTGATTATTTGGGTCATAGTTTTTGTTTGAAGGGAGAAGTTGTAAAAGGAAAACAAAATGGCAGTAAAATAGGATTCCCTACTGCTAATATTCAGATAGAGAATAAATGGAAACTAATTCCAAATGATGGTGTTTACGCAGTAATGGTTGAACATAATTTTAAAAAATATTCGGCTATGATGAATATTGGTTACAATCCGACATTTGACTCAAAACAAAGAACCTTAGAAGTACATATTCTAGACTTTAATCAAGATATTTATGGAGACGAATTAAGAGTAGAGTTTGTAAAAAGAATTAGAGAAGAAAAGAAATTTCACTCAGAACAGGAATTGAAAGATACCTTAAGAATAGACGAAAATAAAGTTAGAAATTTATTAAAATAAGATTTTCTTTAAAAAACACCCTTTATTTCATAATTTTTAATCGGGCAAATTTTAATAATAATTGCTTGTTACCAATTCCATTAAAGAAAACGGTAGCTTTTTTGTTCGGTCCTTCTCCTTCAATAGTTATAACTTTTCCCGTTCCAAACTTTTCATGTTTTACTATTTGTCCGTTTTTTAATTTAATTAGATTACTCTTTTTTATACTGGTATTAGAGAGTTTGCTTGCTTTTTTAAATCCTTGAGGTGAAAATTTTTTGTTTGTTGTAGTTTTTGTTTTCGCAAATATTTTATGAGGATTCCTGTTTGTTTTTTGATCTTTTAAAAAGTTCTTTTTTGTAACATATCTTTGGTCAAGTTCAGCAAGAAACCTGCTAGCTTCCGAATCAATATATTGCCCCCATTTAAAACGAATATTGGAGTAAGATAAGAAAAGTCTTTTTTCAGCTCGGGTAATTGCAACATAAAATAATCTTCTTTCTTCTTCTAAATCAGATTGACTATTTCCACTCATCATGGATGGAAACAAACCTTCCTCCAAACCAACAACAAAAACATAAGGAAATTCTAATCCTTTTGAAGCGTGAATAGTCATTAAGGTAACTTTGTTAAAATCCTCTTTTTTTTCTTTATCAGTATCGGTTAATAGAGCGACATCTTTCATAAATTCTGAAAGGATAGGATTAGTATCTCCATCATAATTTTCTATGAAATCCTGCATTCCGCTAAGTAGTTCTTGTATGTTTTCAAATCTGCTGACTCCTTCAGGGGATGTGTCTGATTTTAGCAACGTAAATAGACCAGAGGTTTTAGTTATATGATCTGCTAAATCATAAGCGTTTTTGCTTTCGGTCTGAGATGCAAAACTTTTTATTAGAGTAACATAACTTTTTAATTTATTCCGTGTGCCGGAATTAATTTTAATATCAAATTTATCTAAATCTGAAATAACTTCCCAAATTGAAATATCATTTTCGTTTGATGAGATTATCAATTTCTGAATTGTGGTAGTCCCAATTCCTCTTGCCGGATAATTTATGGTTCTTTTCAGAGCTTCTTCATCTTTCAGATTTATTGCCATTCTGAAATAGGCAAGCACATCTTTTATTTCTTTCCTTTGATAAAAAGATAGTCCCCCGTAGATTTTATAAGGAATTCCCATTTTTCGTAAAGATTCTTCTAAAGCTCTTGACTGAGCGTTTGTTCGATACAGAATTGAGAAATCAGAAAAATTATCTTCTGATAATAGGTTGTTAATTGTATTTGCAACTAATCTTCCTTCATCATTGTCGGTTGCTGTTTCGCATATCAATATCGAATCACCCTCTTTATTGTCAGTCCAAACAACTTTCTCAATTTGTTTTTCATTATGTTTGATTAGAGAGTTTGCTGTTTGTACTATGTTTTTTGTAGAACGATAATTTTGTTCTAATTTATACAGTTTGTATTCTGGATAATCAATCTTAAAATTTAGAATATTTTGGATGTTTGCGCCTCTAAATGCATAAATTGATTGAGCGTCATCACCCACTACACAAATATTTTCGTTCAGTGCAGCTAAAATTTTAATAATCAGATATTGTATATGGTTAGTATCTTGATACTCATCTACCAAAATGTATTTAAATTTGTTTTGGTATTTATGCATTACCTCTGGAAAATCGTTCAGTAATTTGTAAGTATTTACTAGTAAATCATCAAAATCCATAGCTCCAGATTTGAAACACCTTTGAACATACTGATGGTAAATTCTTCCAAATTCAGTTCGTTTTGCTTTTACGTCTGTTTGTAAAAGTTCGGGATGACTATTATATCCTTGAGGAGTGATAAAATTATTTTTTAAAGAGGATATTCGATTCTGAATGGTGCCAACTTTATAAACTTCTTTGTCTAGATTAAGATCTTTTATGATACTTCTGATTAGGCTTTTAGAATCGGCTGTATCATAAATAGTAAAGTTAGTAGGAAAAGAAATTTTCTCGGCTTCTGATCGTAAAATCCTGGAAAAAACAGAGTGAAAAGTTCCCATCCATAGATTTCTGGATTGTTGACCTCCAACAATTCTATCAATTCTGTTCCTCATTTCTTTTGATGCTTTGTTGGTAAAGGTGAGTGCAAGTATATTGAAAGGGCTTATTCCGTTCTTTAAAAGATGAGCTACTTTGTATGTGAGTACTCTAGTTTTTCCTGATCCAGCACCTGCAATTACCATGCTCGCGCCATCAATTTGCACAACCGCTTTTATTTGATCAGAATTTAGTTCTTTTAAGTAATCCGTCATTTTTATTTTAATGAATTTCAAATTTAAGAATTCCTGAATATTAGAAGTGTTGAAATAAGAAAGTTTTTGTGTCTTCCATCATTACCTATATACTAGATTAATAAGTAGACTAATAAATGCAAAATGTTAATAAGATTATAAGATCTTGTTTTAAGGCTACTTTTTGTATGTTAGTTTTACGAAACCTTTTGTGCATTATTGTTTTCTAATGAATTGTTGAATATTAAACGTATTGAAAATAAGAAAGTTTTCGTATGTTTGCAAATTGACGATACCTAGATGATAGAAGGAAAATATAAAGATATTAATAAAATCATGAGTTCCTATTGTAGGATTTTACCAACTTTAATGTTTATGATGGGGAGTTTTACGATACCTTTTTACTCATTATTATTTCTCGTAAATTAATATTTATACATGAATAAAATACTAACTATATTATTTGCGTTTCTATTGTTGTTTCCATCATTTAATACGAATGCTCAAACAATTCAGCAGCCTGTTACGATTACTGATTCTATTTTATGTTATGGTGATTTAGCAGAAATTAATATTATAATTAACCAAACAATTCCATCTACAGCTGCAAAGGTGATTATTGGATACTATATTGGACCTACTTTTTTATCGATTACATCAACAAACAACACTACTTTAACTAGTATTAATGTCCCAGGTTTAGCAGCTCAAACCTATACAGTTCGTTTAGTAGACTCAGTTTCGTATTATGCAACCACTCCTAATGGAGCTAATCCGTCATCAATTTATGATTCTACTAGTATAAATATTACTGAACCTCCTCCAATAACTGTTTCTGGAAGTGTTATAAATGCCACAAATGTATTGACGTTTGACGGAAATATAGATATTAGTGTTGCAGGAGGAACATCTCCATATACTTTCTCATGGACAGGACCTGGTGGACCATATGGTACTGAAGACCTAAGTGGTCTACAATCTGGAACCTATAATGTTAGTATAACAGATCATAATGGATGTATTTTCACAGATTCATATACTGTTGCTGCAAATCAGGCCTGTAGTTATGGTGAACTTGACAGTATTGTTAATCCAGTTTGTTTTGGTAATAATAATGGGGAAATATGGATTAACCAAGTTTTTGGTACAGGTCCATTTGATTATTCACTAGAATTCTATGATTCAACTACTACGAGTTGGAATCTTGTAGGATCTCCTATTTTTAATATTCAAGATACATTTTATATTTTTGCTCATCCTAACTTTCAGCTAGGTGCGGGACAATACCGATATACTGTAATTGACTCCAATGGTTGTGGTGGTACTAATTCTACTATTATACAGGTTATAGACCCAACAGAAATTGAAAGATTTAATTATATTATTACACAAGCTACGGATAGTACAACTTGTGACGGAGAGATTGAATTTCAGATAGTTGGAGGAGCAGCTCCATTGACACATAGTTGGACTGGGCCAACTCCTATTAGTAATAATGCATTATCCCCAATTACAAATTTATGTGCTGGAACTTATATTGATACTGTTGTTGATTTACTTGGATGTACTAAGACTTTTACTTATTCTGTTCCCATAGAAGACACATGTAGCCCTGAATTAGAGGTATATAATATTTTCTGTGATCAAGATAGTAGTGGTATTGCAATTGTTAATAGAGTTAACTACGCTTATAAAGATAGTTTTCAGTTTAAAGATACTCTTACTGGGAATATATGGAACACAATGGCATCAGATACTTTTGCTGTAAATCTTCCATCAGGAGGATATGAATTTCACGCATATACTTTGGGAGGTGCCGGTGCTTGTCCAGACACTACAATTCCTTTTTCTATTATAACTCCTGAGATAAATGTTCTTTCTTTAAAAGGACCTGAAATTTGCGCAGGAGAGAGTACTGAGTTCTACTTTGATACAATAAATACCGACTCATCTTTTATTTATAAACTTATAATCTCAAATGATGTTTTGTTTTCAGGTGATACATCTTCTTCTTCATATTTCCCAGGAATTTATCCTTACACGATTGAGGTAGACACTGGAAATGGTTTTATAAGTTGTTTTACAAATCAGAATATTACAATAACTGAGAATGATTTGAGTTTTGACTCCCCTCCATTTGTAACTAATGAGATTTGCTCTACTTCTTTAGGAAGTATTGAGGTTTTTGCTAGTTCTTCTTCCGGTCCCGTAGAGTATACTCTTTTTCTTAATCCTCAATTTTCTAATCTCTTTACCGGCTTAAGTACTGCTTATTATACTGTAATGGTAGAAGATGCAATAAATTGCGTAATTTCACAAGACTCTATTTTAGTAGATTTAGAATCTAACATTGTGTTGGATGTGGATTCATCTTTAGAAACTTGTAGATTAAATGATGGATGGATTGAAGTAATAGCGCAGGGTGGATATGGATTCTATACCTATACTATAACAGACGCTAATGGTCCATTTACCTCACCTCCAATTAATAATGACACTTTACTTATTGATTCCTTAGATAAGGGGTATTATAATTTAGTTGTTAAAGATTCCCTAATGTGTAGTTATAATTACGGAAATATATATATTGGAAAAACCCCCCGAACAATAATTGACTCTCTTGTTACAAAAAATGAGAGTTGTTGTGCGTGGGATGGAGAGATTGAGGTAGTCACTATTCCACAAAACTCAGTTTCTATTTATTCATTAGATACTTTTAATTTTGGGCAATGGGCTGAACTTACCTCTCAAAACAGCAATATATTTAACTCATTATACAGAGGAGATTATCTAGTTGGTATTGAAGATACTAATGGATGTGTAGATAGTATGGAAGTTACTTTGGAAGTAGATACTGTTTGGAGCATACCTCTAACTGTCGAAATAACAGACGTAGTTTGTAATGGGGATTCTAATGGTACTTTTAGGTTAATAGATACGAATCAATGCTATATTTATGAGTTGTATAGATATACTCCTAATACAATTCAAGTTCCATTGGATACAGGAACCTATTTTAACACACTAATTTCTGGTTGGTATGCAGTAGAAGCTATTTCAAATTCTGGGACTTGTGAAGATAGATCTGATTCAATCTTTATTAATGAACCACTTCCTGTATCTCTTAATCATCCTCCTGTAGTTACTGATGTTAGGTGTTTAAATAATAATAGTTGTAATGGAGAAGTTTATTTGATTACTGACTCTATTACTGGTTATCCGGCTTCTGGAGGATGGGCTCCATATTCTTATTATTTAAAATATCAAAATAATAATATTCCATTTGGATTAATTTCCTCTACAGATACTTTTCAATCATTGTGCGTAGGATTATATAAAATTCAATTACTAGATGATAAAGGGTGTGAAGTAGTTTACGACTCAATTTTTGTGTCAGATTCTTCTTTATATATCGATTCTTTTTCGGTGCAGAATGTAGGGTGTTACAATGGTAATGATGGTCAAATAGAGGTTTTTGTTAGTGGAGGACTTGGGAATTATTCTTATTTATGGTCTAACTCGGATACTACAAATATAGCAGATTCTTTATTTGTATCAAATGCTAATCCTTCACACTTATCGGAAAAATATTTTATCTCGGTTTCCGATTCAGTTGGATGCTTTGCTTTAGATACAGTTGCGATACAACATCCAGCAAAACTGGAATTTTCTATTATAGGTAAGAAAGATGAAACTTGTAAGGGAGTTACAAATGATGGAGAGCTTTATCTTAATATAACGGGAGGAACATCTCCATATCAACATATGTGGTCTTCTACTATTTTATCGGGGAACGCAGGATTTGGTTTTGGAGATACTATTTTTAATCTGCCATATGATTCCATCATTATAGATGTTACAGACGTCAATTATTGTAATTCTACTACTTGGGTAACTCAACCCGAATCATTTATAGGGGCTTTGAACTTTTTAAAACCACTTTCTTTTGATAGTATTTACTTTACTCAAGACACTATATGTTTTGGTTCTCATAGCGCTTTTATCAATATAGATCTAGATGGTGGAGAAGCTCCAATTCAGTATTCAATTGATAATATGACTAATTGGAGTGCATTGAACTCTTTTAATTATCTAAATGCAGGAACATATAATATTTATGTTCAGGATGTTTATGGATGTTTGGATAGTGCAACTATAGATATTATTGAGTATGACGAAATAATAATAAATTATGATTCAATAAAACATGTGAGTTGTTATAACGGAAATGATGGATATATTTCTGTTTCAAATTCTGGAGGAGTTTCTCCTTATAGTTATTTTTGGATACCTACTAATGAAACTACTAATCAGATTTCTGATTTATATGCTGTTCCATATATAATAGAAGTTACAGATTTAGTGAATTGTGTTGTAGTTGACACCATTGATTTATATGAGCTTACAGAACCACTACAAACTATTTCTTCAGTTATAAATATAGTAAGTTGTTTTGAGGGGGATGATGGTAATCTTTCTAATTTTACAATTGGAGGAATGCCTCCTTACGACTATGTTTGGATAAATGAAAATTCAGATACTGTTTCTACTGATGAAGACGCTATAGGAATCCCTGCGGGAACTTATACTGTTTTTGTTTCGGATAGTTATAATTGTGGTCCTGCCTTTGATAGTATTATTCTTAACTCAAATTCTGAGATTGAAATTGAGATAGTTAATATTATTGACAATATTTGTTTTAGAGGTGATATAGGTGAGTTAACTGTAGCTGTTAGTGGTGGTGTTCCACACTATCTTATTTCACTATTAGATGAAGATGATAATACTACTAACTCATGGAGTACCACTTTTCCAGACTTATCTTCTTCCACTTATATGGTTTGGGTAACTGACACAACAAATAAATGTGTTTCGGATACAATTAATTTGGAAATACGTGAACCAGGAAGAATTCAGACACTTAATAGTATCGAGAATTTAAGTTGTTATATGTCAGAAGATGGTGTTATAAATTTAAGTTTCTTAAGCGGAACTCCTCCATATAATTATGTTGTTGAATATGACAATATGATTATTGCTCAATCTCAAGTAAATGATTCATTTATGCCGTTTGATCTGGAAGATTTGTCAGTAGGAGAATATTATATTTCTGTTACTGATTTCAACTCTTGCCCTTCTGTTGATACGGTTTTATCTGTTTCTGAACCAGATGAAATCGTTGCAGATTTTGAGACTTTATCTGATTTTGGTAGAAAAACCTTCTTTTTTGAGGCAGAAAACACATCAGTAGGAGGACAGATGTATTATTGGGATTTTGGTAATGATTCTACATTAATTACTTCTTCACAAGAAATAATAAAGATGCAATTTACTAATCAGGGAGAATACAATGTATTTATGATTGCTCATGACACGGCATTGGGTCATCAGTGTAACGATACAACTGACATGACGGTGATTCAAATAGAAGGTTATGATGTGTATAATGTATTTACTCCTAATAATGACGGAAAAAATGATGTATTCTATTTTAATGACTGGATGCTTAGTATATATGTGGAAATATTTAATAGATGGGGAGAGAGAATTTATCATTGGAATAATGTTAATTCTGGTTGGGATGGAAAATCGTATAGTGGAAGGCATGTAGAGGAAGGAGTGTATTTTTATCGTTTGAAAGCAACTGCTGAGGATGGAACTCTTTTTGAGGAAAAAGGTAGTATTACACTTATCCGATAATTGAATGTATTTAAGATAAATGAACACATTAATATATAACAATATAAATATTTTGTAAATTTGTAGAAAATTAATTATGAAAAAATTGCTGATTTTATTATTCACTGTTTTTAGTTTTACTTCTTTTTCTCAAGATGTGAATTGGGAAAATTACTCCGAGAAGGATGGAGTAATAATCAACAAAGGAATGATTGATTGTAATGGGAACGAACTATTAACTTTTAAAATCACCAATACAAATAACCAAAAGGTAGTTATTTCTTGGTATCAAGAAGTATGGGTAGATGGAGTCTGTAAACAAGATGGTAAAACAGAGGAATATTTCAGAACATTAACATTAAATGCTAATGAGATTGTTGAGGGTTCTTGTAGTTTTAATAAGAGCTTTTATATAGGATCAAAGGTAAAAAGAGGAAATAGAGTAATGACTTTAACTTCCTTTTCTTTAAATAATATTTCTGTAAAAATTGAAAAATAAAAATATGAAGAGAATATACTCATTTTTAATATCAATATTTATTTGTGGGGCTGTTTCTGCTCAGTGTACAGTATTTGCTACTCAATACATTTGGCCTGACACTAATAATTTATCACAATGTTTCCAATTAGGAGATACCTTGGTGATAGATGCTTATAGTAATCAAGTTAGCACTCCTTTGAATAATAGTTTTGAAATAGGCTCTTTAGGTGCGGGTTGGGCAGCTGGAGCATCAGCAAATGTAATTATAAATAATCCTGCTCATTGTGCGTGGCCACCACCTGCAAATCCTGTGCCAAATACGGCTTATGTATGGATGGGAAATTTAGCTGCTCATCCACGAAATTTAACGTCTGTTGATTTTGATTTATCTTCATGTTCTAATTTAGAATTTGACATGAAATATGCTATTCAGAGTCAAGCAGGTCCTTGTGAGGGACCAGATTTATATTGTGAAGGAGTAAGGATACAATATTCTACAGATGCTGGTCTTACCTGGTTCAATTGGGATGGTTCTTTGGAACAACCATGGTCACCACCAGGAAGTGGTTTGCCAGATGCATTAACAGGTGTTTGTGCTACGCATCCTGTGTATAATTATAATGGAATAGGATATTGGGATCCAGATACAAATAATGTTGGAGGGTCTGCTGCTAGTCCATATGTAAATTGGTTTCATGTAAATATTGCTTTACCAGCTGCTGCACAAACTGCTCAAACAAGAATAAGATGGATTCAATTATCTTCTTCTTCTCTTTCTTTTGATCATTGGGGATTAGATAATGTTTATATTGGTTGCCAAACATTTTCACCTGGATCATATACCTGGACAGGAGGAGCGGCAGTTGATACAATTGGAGTTAGTCTACCTTACGGCGGACAACATTTATTAGAACTTAACACTTTAGGTACTTACGAATATGTGGTTACTTTTGTAGATAGTACCTATTATACTCCTCTTAACCCTCAAATAGATATTTGTCATGATACGCTTCGATTTATTGGAATATCTGATTTTGAATATCATGTTTCAGATGTTAGTTGTTATGGAGATTCAAACGGAATAATATCTGTTGAACAAATAGATGCTTCAACTTCAATCTATAGTTATTCTATTAATGGAGTTTTAAATACCAATTCACAACCTTATGATACTGTTTTTACTGATTTGCCTCGAGGGGTTTATGATATTACTATTTCTGATAATGGAAATTGTGAGATAACAGATTCAGTTACGATAGATGGTCCAGATTTCCCCTTACAATTAACATCTTATTATGGAGTCGTTAGTTGTTATGGAGCTCCAACTGGAACAGCATACGCTATGTCAATTGGAGGCACTCCTTCCTATAGTTATGAGTGGTTTGATGGGAGTAATTATAGTATTGGTATTGGAGATAATATTGACAGTTTATTATCTGGAAGTTATTTTATAAAAGTCACGGATGCGAATGGTTGTCATGAGGTTGGAACTATACAGATATTGCAATCTCAAACTCCTTTGGTTGCTCAAAACCAACAATTTCCAGTAGTGTGTAAGGGAGATAACAGTGGTATGATTGTTTCTCAGGCAACTGGAAGTCAGGGCCCTTATAAATACTACTGGTTTGATTCTGCTGGAGATAGTATATTAACTAGCAGTACAGGTTTACTAAAAACGGGTAGAGATACTTTATCGGGTTTATTTACGGGTACTTATTATTTACATTTATATGATGCAAATGGTTGTTCCGAGAGTTATAATATTTTCGTTGGAGAGCCAGCAACTGCTTTAAGTATTGATAGTATTTTAGTGAGTGATAGTATTGCATGTTATGGAGATAACGATGGAGCAGCGCAGACTTATATAAGTGGAGGGATGC
>JABHQB010000032.1 GCA_018695965.1 Flavobacteriales bacterium
ACCTAAAGTAAAAGGAGAGAAGGAACCCGGAAAAACTGCTATTCTACTCATCTGTTTTGTTTTTTGTAAAAATAAGTAATTAAAATGAAAAAATACTAAAATGTACCGCTCCGTATTTTCTTACTTCTATATTTTCTTCTTCAAATGAAGTAGAATTATCGTGTTCAATAATTAGGCATCCATCTTCTTTAACCAAGTTTCTCTCAAAAATCATTTCTTTTATTTTATGATGATCTTCAAAGTTGTAAGGAGGGTCTGCAAAAATAATATTAAATTGTTTCTCGCAACTTCGCAGATACTTTACACAATCAGATTTTATAGTAGAGATACTTAGATTTAATTCAGAACTAGTTTTGTCAATAAATTGGATGCAATTTGTATTATTATCTACACTAGTAATGCGTTCAATTCCTCTAGATGAAAATTCGAAAGCAATATTTCCTGTTCCAGAAAATAAATCTAATACATTTTTTCCGTCAAAATAATACCGACTATCTAATATGCTAAACAGTGCTTCTTTAGCTCTATCGGTTGTTGGACGAACAGGAAGTTTCTCGGGAGCAGTAATTCTTCTTCCTTTGTGTTTCCCAGAAATTATACGCATAAAATCTGAGAAAATAAAGTGAAATATTGATGTTTTATTATTTGATGAAGTTCTTTTGAAAAAGAGAGATTTCCACTAATTTTTGCAAAATTAATGTTTCTAATATAGTCGTACAATAAGGAGTATGTTTCATCTCCTTTTTCAATATTTCCTATTAAATAAAGTTCATTCTTATTTGGATCCATTTTTAGTTGCTCAAAACAAAACAAAGTGAAGTACAAAACATCAGTAGGAGAGTTTACCTCAAAATAGTTTTGAAGAATTAGTTGGTCGTCCTGAATTACAATAATCTCAATTTTATTATTTTCTTTTATTAAAAAACAACTTCTTTCTTTAAGTCCAGAATACTGATCTAGGATACTGCTAATTGCAACAGTACTACTATTTTTTTCCTTTATTTCGATTTGTATTTGGTTTAAGGTGTTTGTAATGTTTTCTTCTACAGAATACAAAATAGTGGAATCATCATGATGGATAATGTCGGTCTTTATTTTTTGAGTTTCTCCTATTATAAAATCAGCATAAACTTCTTTTTTTGTTGCGTCATATAATTGGTTTGGAATAATTGTACTTGGAAAATTTTTGTAAGAAACGGATGAAGAAAAGAAATTGTTTTTTAAAATTTCTTCATTATTTATTAGTTGTACCATTTCCTCAGGATTATTTGCCTTTATAGATTTTAGGAAAATATATTCTAGTTTTGTGGTATCTAGTAAACAAAAAATAAGTTGTTCTTTTTGTATTTCTACAGAGAGGTGATAGTTCTCAGAGTTCTGAAAGTCTAAATCTTCAGATGAGAAGGAGATGTTATTACTCTCCCCAATTTCCATTTGTTGCAACTTCTTCTAATGAACCAATTTGAATTTTCTTGTTTTTTCTTTCTTCCCCATTTCTTAAGATTTTTTCCTCTTCATCTAATCCTAAAAATACATTGTCATATGAAGTGTAAATAACAAAATAATATTTGTCTAGCTCCCCTTTTTGTTCCTCTATAATATTCGGATGAGTTTCTTTTGCATCAAAAGTATACAGATTATCTGTTTGTGGGATGTAGGTAATACTATCTAAATTTAAAGGTACATCTTCATTTCTAGTTTCCATATAGATATTGTCAAAAATAATATTCTCTACATTTTGTGTAACAGTAGTTATTAATCCTCTAGCGTAACCTTCTTCAGTTGTCAGGTTTCTGTATTCTCCTTTAGAGATAACATATTCTTTTGTAATCTGAGCAATCATTTCTTCATCAATACTTTGTTCTACTAAAAAGTCTGCTTCTAATTTAGCTTGTTTCCATTTGTTAGGTTTGGTAGGAACCGTGTACCTAACTTTTCTTAAGGTGGTTACAATCTTTATTTCTTCATTAAGGGTGTAAAAAGCTAAGTCATCAAAGTTTGTATTTACTACAGATTTTTCATTGATATATTGATTCTGCATTGCATTTACATCATGAATAGACTGAATATTTTTCCCTAAACTCTTTATGATTTTTTTTCTGGCTTCAATTTCGTTTTCAAGTTTTAAGATGATATTTTTACAATCTTCCACGATTACCTTATTTACTTGCTCTGTTGAATCTTGGCTGTTAAGTATAGACCAAATCTTCCCTTTTCTGCCTTTTAGGACCTTTCCTTTTTCAGCCTTTTTTGCAGCTTTCTCTCTTACTTTTACCACCATTTTTTCACCAATAGTTTCGGTGTATGTATTTCTTTGTTTCTTTGATGCTCTTATTATATTCTTAGCATTCTCTTTACTATCTTCTTTATCTGATATTTGAGACTTTAATATTTTAAGTTCTTTTTCATTATCAGACACTTTAGATTTCAAATTTTCTGTGGAAATATTTGTATTTGTATCTAAGTCAAGAATTGCATTGAAATTAGCATGGAGATCTTCATAAATATTATTAATCTCTAATTTTCTTATTACTTCATCAGAGTATGCATTGTATTCAGATTTGAAACTAGTGTAAGATTTCTGATTATTATAAGATTTCTTTATGTTAGATAAGTTCTGTGTATCAATTTTAAAACTATTATTTCTTGTTTCTTGGTAGTCAGTTGTAAAAGCAAGTTCATGAGCTGTGTAATAATTAACTTCTATATATCCTTTATCGATTTTCTCTTTTTCAGTTAGAGTTTTCCAATTACCACCCATCTCAGCATAAATTCTTTTTGCCTCTAAAGATGGATTTATTTTTCCTCTTGATATTTTATTCTGAATACTATTCCATTTATTCATATCTACAGGAATAGAATCTTCATCCGCTTTCTCTGTATTTATATATGTAACTTCAGTATTAAATAAAAAGTAAATTAAGGAATCTGCATTATCGGCATAATATCCTTTTTGTCGTTTATATTCTAATTGAATTTCTCTTAAATCTTTTAATTTTTGAATGTTTTCAGCTTTTCTTTCATCCATTTTTTCTCTTACATAAATTTCATTTGTGATATTGTCGTATAGCCCAAAATATGCAAGGCATATAACAATACTCAAAAGCACAATTTTAATAATAGTAGATTTCATTCAGTTTTGTTTTGTTTTGGCAAATCTACAATTTTTAATAAAAATATGAGAATTTGTTCTTTACTTTGTAAAAATTAAAATTTATGAGAAGATTATCCGAGTTTATCTATTGGGTTAGTGGTTGGAAAGCAGTAGGGGAGAGAGAATTTCCAGATAAATGTTTAGTAGTTTCTGCTCCACATACCTCCAATTGGGATTTTGTAGTTGGAAGATGTTTTACATATATTATTGGTATTGTTCCAAAATATCTTATAAAAGGTGAATTATTTTTGCCAGTCTTAGGAACTATTATAAAGTGGAATGGTGGAATTCCAGTTTACAGAAACTCAAGAAATAATGTTGTAGATCAGATTAGCGAATTATTTAATTCAAAAGAGAAATGTATTATAGGTATTTCTCCTGAAGGAACAAGAAAAAGAGTAGATAGTTGGAAAACAGGATTTTATCATATTTCTGTAAAAGCAAATGTTCCTATTGTACTTGTGAAAATCGATTATAAGAATAAGGAAGTTGGTATTATACATACATTAAAACCAACTGGAAACATGGAGGAGGATTTTAAGATTATTCAGGATCAGTTTAAAGATGTCACAGGAAAAATTCCAGAAAACTACAATCCAAAAATATACTAATATGCAATATTGGAACCAGATACCATTGTTCCGATTAATCTTACCTTTTATTCTAGGGATTTTACTTTCAATCTTTGTAAGATTACCAAATTTCAACCTTCTTACATTATTAATTTTCTGTTTATTAATACTTTCTGTTTTGGTAAAGCGTTATTCAAAAAGATGGATGTTTGGTATATTTTCTTACATCCTTTTCTTTTTATTTGGTATTTTAATTATTCAATCAGAATATTACATAAGTAGAGATAATTATTTCACCAATTTTAAATCAGAGTATTTTAAAGTGAAATTATTAGAAGATGTTGTGAGAAAACCAAATTCCTATAAGTCTGAAGTACAGGTGTTAAGTTGTTATAATTCAGAAGGAGAGGAGATAGAAACAGAAGGGAAAGCTATTATTTATTTTAAAGTAGATAGTTTTTCTAGGAGTCTAGAATATGGAGATCACATTCTAATAAAATCCGCTTGGGAGCCTGTTATTGGTCCGACAAATCCTGCGCAATTTAATTATAAAGAATTCTTAAAAAATAAAGGTATTTTTCATCAAACGTATCTTACAAAAAAGAAATGGAAAAGTGAGAATAAGAATTCAGGATTTTCTATCAAAAGATATTCATTAAACTTAAGAGAAATATCCTTGAATATGCTAAAGAAATTTGGATTTAAAGATGAAGTGTTATCTGTTTCTTCAGCACTTCTGTTGGGTGATAAAGATTTATTGGCAAGAGAAACGGTTCTAATGTACTCTAGTTCCGGAGCAATGCATGTATTGGCAGTTTCAGGTTTGCATGTTGGAATTATATTTTTAGCTTTTTCCTATTTGTTCTTCTTTCTAGAAAAGATGAAATATGGGAGATATATTAAAGCTTTTTTATTAATCCTGATCTTATGGGGATATGCACTTTTTACAGGTATGTCGGCATCTGTTTTACGAGCTGCTACAATGTTTTCCTTTGTGATAATTGGAGGAATCTTAAATAGAAGAACTAATATTTATAATACACTGGCTGCTTCTGCATTTTTGTTATTGATAATCGATCCATTAATCATCATGCAAGTAGGATTTCAGCTTTCTTATATTGCGGTAATTGGTATTGTGTATTTGCAACCAAAAATTTATAAGTTATTTTATTTCAGTAATTGGTTCATCGACAAAGTCTTGGTAATTTCTTCTGTGTCTATTGCTGCTCAATTAGCAACTTTCCCATTAGGAATGTATTATTTTCATCAATATCCGAATTATTTTTTACTTTCAAATTTATTTGTAATCCCCTTAGCTACTTTAATTTTGAATTTGTCTCTAATGATGTTTTTCACTTCTGTTTTCCCTTTAATATCAGAATCTATTGGTATCGTTGTCAGATTATTAGTGGAGTTATTAAACAGTTCAATTGGATGGGTTAATCAATTACCCTATTCTCTGAACTTAGGAATTGATATTAGTTTTTTTGAGACCCTTTTAATTTACATTTTCATTACAATTTTTCTAATTTCAGTAATAAACAAACGATTCAAACATATTAAACTTTCAATTTTATTAATGATTGTTTTCATGAGTTTTCAAATCAGAGAGATGAATAGTACATACAAACAAAAGAAAATCATCTTTTATGATATTCCAAAAGGCACTGCAATCGATTTTGTTGATGGAGTAGATTGCTATTTTTATGCAACTGATTGGATAGTAAATGATAAAAGCAAAATTAGATTTAATATCTTGCATAATCGATGGGAAATAAACATTGAAAATGTAGTGAGAATAATTGATGAATTTGATTCAGATAATTTAAAACTAGCTGATAATTATATTCAGTTTTTTGAAAATGACATTTGTTTTTTAGAAAATAAAAATTATCAACCTTCTTCTAGTAATCATAAAATCAATCTTTTACTTGTTGAGAAAGGAACTTCTGAAAATCTAATAAGCTTTTTAGACAATTTCAAGGTAGATAAAGTAATTTTCACTACTTTAACAACCAATAAAGAAAGATGCAAAATGAAGAAAATTTGCTTAGAGAAAAACATCTCTTTTCATGATATAAAAGTAGATGGTTCATTTGAATTTTTTATTACTTAAATAATTGTATTTTTGCTTGATATGTCGATAAAAAATATTAGTGAGATAAGAGAGGATTTTAAGAAATCAGAAATTGATTTTAGCAATATCTCTGATCATCCTATAAAGATGTTTAATGATTGGTTTGAAATGGCTTTAGAATCAGATAAAGACAATGCAATTTCATTTGTTCTTTCAACCGTTTCATCTGAAAATATTCCTTCTTCAAGGGTTGTACTACTCAGAGGTATAGATGAAAATGGATTCACTTTTTTTACTAATTATGAAAGTGCAAAATCAAAAGATATAGAAGTAAACAATATGGTTTCGGCTAATTTTTTTTGGGAGAGACTAGAAAAACAAGTTCGAATAACTGGAAAAGCAATAAAAATATCTGAATCAGAGTCAGACAAATATTTTAGATCTAGACCTAGAGATAGTCAATTAGGATCTTGGTCTTCTAATCAGAGTTCTATAATAGATATTTATTATAATATCATGAGTAAAATAGATGAGTTTAAGGAGATATTTAAAGGAAAGGAAGTTGAAAGACCTTTGCATTGGGGAGGTTATTGCATTGAACCAGAGAAAGTAGAGTTCTGGCAAGGGCGACCATCTCGATTACACGATAGATTGCTTTTTACAAAAGAGAAAACTAACTGGAAGAAAGAAAGGTTAGCTCCGTAAGAACTAACCTTGATTATAATTTACAAAAGAAACTACTTGTCTTTTTTAGTTGCTTTCTTTTTTGTTGTAGTTTTCTTTTTAGGAACAGCTTTCTTTTCAACTATCACTTCTTCCTTTTTAGCTTTTGGTTTTACAAAATTTTGTTCAGTCTTTTCTTTTCTAACTCTTGTCTTCCCGTAAGAACCCGCAAATCTTTTTCCTTTTTTTGTTTTTTTATCTCCTCTACCCATTGATGTGTTTTTTTTAAATTAAATAATACGCAAATATAATCATTTAAACCTTACCATTATCTTCAAAGAATTTCCCCTCTATTTCTTTAGAAGATTTAATTGTATTCCGGAGCCAATTCAACATTATTTCATCAGCTTCATTTTCTTTTATCTTCCAATTTACATCAGATTTTCTCATTTTATTGCTTAAATTCTGGCAACAAATTGCTGCAGAAACAGAAATATTAAGACTCTCTGTAAAACCATGCATTTCTATCTTCATTTTCTTATCCGCTAAACTGAGAGCTTCATTGGAAAGTCCTGTAAGTTCGGTTCCAAGTAAGATGGCAATTTTATTATTTTCAATATCTACTTCATTTAAAGTAATATCTGAGTTATGAGGAGTAGTTGCAATAATTTGGTATCCTTGTTTTTTTAGATTCTCAATACATAGTTTTGTATTTTGTTTTGTTTTGTTATGCTGAATAATATTTAACCATTCTCCAGCTCCTAGTGAAACAGTTTTGTCAGAGATAAATTTGTTTTTATTCTCAATAATATGAACATCTTGCAGTCCAAAACAATCTGCAGAACGCATTGCAGCACTTATGTTTCTAGATTGGGAAACATCTTCTAAAACAACTGTTAAATGTCTGCTTCTCTCTTTTATTTTTGTTTGAAAAAGTTCTACTCTTTCTTCTGTAACAAAGGAACTGAGATATGATATCAGTTCTTTTTTTAAGAGATTGTCCATTTATTATCTACTTTATTTCCTAATAGAAATTGAGAAATAGTTACTGCGTTTTTTCCTGCAATTTGTAGTTTTTCAATGTAAATACTACCATCAGATAGATTTATTTTTAGATAACTTTTATTGTCAGTATCTAAACTTCCAGACTTATTGGTTGTTTTAGAAGAGTATTTACTTAGTAGAAATTTTGTTCTGACATCTTTACCTTCAGAAGTGTGAAATAAAAACCAAGCTGAAGGACAAATGGATATGTCTTTTAATAATTTATTCTCTGATAATACTGGAGAAAGACCTCTAATTAAATTATGAATCTCTGTTGCAGGTTTATTCCAATCAATTTTTGTTAATTCTTTAGTAAGTTTTGGAGCTTCCATTGTGGAAAGTGAATCATCCTGTAAAACAGGAGAGAGATCTTTTTCTTGAATTCCATTTATAGTTTTAAGTAGTAATATAGATCCTTTATTCATAAGAATGTTATGAAGTTCGGCAGCTGTTGTATTTTGTGTTAATTTAATCTCTTCTTGAAGAAGAATCTTACCACAATCAATTTTTTCGTCAATATTAAAAGTTGTAATTCCCGTTTTATCTTCTCCATTTATCAGAACTCTGTTGATAGGAGCTGCACCTCTGTAATTTGGCAATAATGAAGTATGAAGATTTATTGTTCCCATTTTTGGCATGCTCCAAATTTCTTTTGGTAACATCCTAAAAGCAACTACCACAAATAAATCTGCATTGTATGATTTCAGTTTTTCTAAAAACACCTCATCTTTCAAAGATTCTGGAGAGAGCACATCAATTCCTAACTCTAATCCTTTTAGTTTTACATCTGCAGGAATTATCTTTTTACCTCTTCCTTTTTCTTTGTCAGGAGCGCTTACAATAGAAACAATTTCTATATTATTTTCATATAGAAACTCTAAATTAGTAGCAGCAAAAAATGGTGTTCCGAAAAATACGATCTTCATTTCAAATTAAATTTTTACAAATATACTATTCAATAACTTTTTATGTTTGTTTCCTGATTTTATTTCCTTCTGAGATTAGCTCAGAATTTTCAATCAGAAAATTAATTACTTTAATAATTTTTTCTTCCCTAAAATCTTTTATCAGATCACAAATTTCAATTAATGTTTTACTTTCTTCTGATAAAATGATTAATACTTGTTTCTTTATTTTAGTAAATTTTAAATCAGAAATTTCAAGTTTATTTCTTTTTCTACAAATATCGCATTTTCCACATCTGAAGTTTTGATGTTCTCCAAAATAGGACAGTAATATTTCTGTTCTGCAAGCAGAATTCTGATTACAGTAATTTAATATAAAATTCATTCTTTTTATTTCAGAATCTTTGTTCTCTTTTTGTTTATCTTCAGATAAATTTAAATATTTTTCATCAACTCTATTTTGTAGATAAATGATTTGAGTTACTTGTTTTTTTGGAAGGTAGTCTAAAACCTCTAATTCCTGCAGCTTTTTTAATACTTCAATTATTTTATTCTCATTTGTTTTTGATCTGCCAGCAAGTAGTGTTTCATTAATGTTTACAAAATCCTCAAACAAACCACTATATGATCGTAGTAGAAGTTTAATATAAGGGTCAAAATATTTATTTGAAATCTGAAATTTATAAATTTCAGAATGTTCCATCTTCAGATGTATTTTTGAGTAATTATTGTAAATATTTTGCAATTTTAGGTAATTTTCTTTCTCCAAATACCTCAAGATATTATAAGTTCTTAATGAATTTGTTTTGTATTTCTCACTATAATCACTTAAATCAAAATCAAAATTTTCTTCTCCTCCATTGTTTACAGCTATCTGAAAATGGTTTGCCAAGTTCTGATAACATTCTTTTATTTCTTTAACGGAAGGAAAGTGTAGTTCTACAAAATCTCTCAGATATTTTTCATCTGTACTATTATAAAGTAAAACAGCAAACGATTCTTTTTCATCTCTACCAGCTCTTCCAGTCTCCTGAAAATAGGATTCAATTGTAGATGGAATATGAAAATGAATAACTAAACGAACATCAGGTTTATCAATTCCCATTCCAAAAGCATTGGTTGCTACCATTACCCTGCTTTTTGATTTTTTCCAATTTTCTTGTCTCTTGTTTCTCTGGTCAATATTTAATCCTGCATGATAATAATTTGCACTTATATTATTCTCTACTAGTATTTTAGAGATTTTTTCGCAATCTTTTCTACTCTTTACATAAACAATAGCGCTACCATGTATCTTGTTGAGGATGTTAATTAGTTTCCTTTTTTTATCTTGTTCTTTTATTACAATATATGACAGATTTTCTCTATAGAAAGAAGATTGAACAAGATTGGGTTTTTTAAAATCTAGGTTCTCCTGTATATCAGATACAACATCTTTTGTGGCTGTAGCTGTTAGCGCTATAACTGGTGAGTTAGGATGAATCTCTCTGATTAAGGAAATGTTTCTGTATGATGGACGAAAATTATGCCCCCACTCTGATATACAATGAGCCTCATCTACTGCAATCAAATTTACATTCATCTCTGATATTTTAGATTGGACTAATTCATTCTGTAATTTTTCAGGAGAAATATACAGAAATTTATATCCACCAAAAATACAATTTGTTAGTGCAATATCTACTTCCTTAAAATCCAAATCAGAGGTAATGGTAATCGCTTTAATTCCCTTTGATTTTATATCTTCTACTTGATCTTTCATTAAAGAAAT
>JABHQB010000033.1 GCA_018695965.1 Flavobacteriales bacterium
AACTCCCCCAGGACAGGAATGTAGCAAGGGTATTAGGTTGTAGCGGTGCGATATAAGTAGCTTACCCTTAATTTATATACAGTTTCTAACATCTCCAAGGTCCCTTATTATAGTCCTTATAACTGTCAATCATTTCCTTCATTTTTCTATCCTGTTCTTCAAGCACTTCCTCATGCATTTCTTTTATTGGACTTAAAAAAAGGTAATCTACATATAAATCAAAAACATACTCAATGAAAAAGAAAAAACAATAGCTATGTACATCCACCACTTCAACTTTTATTTTGAATTATCTTTTCTGTAAAATTCCCAGTTTACAATAATAAATTTATTTCTACAAAACTATAAAAAACAAATTAAGAAATTCTACTCCACCCTGATCTCTCTTTTGCATAAGGTAAATATGCTTTTAAAATATTTTTGTTTTCTTCTTTTTCTAAGTTTTCATCTTCTTCCAATAATTTAACAGCTACATTTCGCGAGTACTCTAAAATATTACTATCTTTTACCAAATCGGCAATTTTAAATTGCAACGCTCCAGATTGTTGGGTTCCCATCATATCTCCAGCTCCTCTCAAACGTAAATCTACCTCAGATATCTTAAATCCGTCAGAAGTTTCTACCATTGTTTTCAATCTTTCTTTTCCTTCATTACTTACTTTATTTCCACTAATAAGTATACAATACGATTGTTCTGCTCCCCTACCTACTCTACCTCTGAGTTGGTGCATCTGAGAAAGTCCAAAACGCTCAGCACTTTCAATAATCATAACAGATGCATTCGGAACGTTTACCCCTACTTCAATGACGGTAGTAGCAACCATAATATCAGTTGTTCCATCTACAAATCGTTTCATCTCATATTCCTTATCTTCTGCTTTCATCTGTCCGTGTACTACTGAAACCTGATATTGTGGCAAAGGAAAGTCTCTCTGCAAACTTTCAAATCCGTCCATTAGGTTTTTATAATCTAGTTTTTCACTTTCCTGTATCAGCGGAAAAACAATATATACTTGCCTGTCCAGTTTAATTTGATCTCTGACAAAACCAATAACTTTCAGTCTGTTGCTATCCGTTCTCCAAACCGTTTTCACCTCTTTCCTACCGGGAGGCATTTCATCTATTACCGACACCTCCAAATCTCCATACAAGGTCATGGATAAAGTTCGGGGGATAGGAGTTGCCGTCATCACCAACACATGTGGAGGATAGTCGTTTTTCTTCCATAATTTTGATCTTTGAGAAACCCCAAATCTATGTTGCTCATCAATTATTACTAAACCCAAATTCTTAAACTTAACCTTATCTTCCAACAAAGCGTGAGTTCCTATAAGAATATTTATTTTTCCACTTTCTAACTTTTCATGCAATTCTCTTCTCTGTTTAGTTTTACTAGAACCTGTCAGAATTCCAATCTCTAACTTCATATTTTTAGTAAAGTCTGAAATGGTTTCCATATGTTGCTGAGCAAGTATTTCGGTTGGAGCCATAATACAAGCTTGAAAGTTATTATCAACTGCCATTAGCATGCTTAAAAACGCCACTAATGTTTTCCCGCTACCAACATCACCTTGCAACAATCTGTTCATCTGTGCATTTACTTGTACATCTTTTCGTATTTCTTTCAGCACTCTTTTTTGCGCACCGGTAAGTTCGAACGGAATATGATTATTGTAAAACTCATTAAAATTATCTCCAATAATGGGGAAAGGATATCCTTTTAGTTTCTTTGTTCGAATTAATTTCAGTTTCAATAAATGCAGTTGTAAAAAGAAAAACTCTTCAAACTTCAATCTTTTTTGCGCCCGTATAAAATCATTGTTGTTTTTAGGAGTATGGATATTAACCAAGGATTCCTCTTTTGAGGGTAAATTCAACTCCTTAATTATTTTTTCAGAAAGAGTTTCTTCAATATCGTTTTTAAGTAACGGAAGTAAATTCTTTATCAGTTTTAAAATCCCTCTACTATTCAATCCTTTTGCAGAAAGTTTTTCGGAAGAATGATACACCCCCTCTAAACCAACATGTGCTTTTTTATTATAGTCTTCCCACAAATCTGTTTCCGGATGAACAATATTAAAAGTGTTCCTAAATGCAGATGGTTTACCAAAAACTAGATATTCAGTATTGATTTTTAAACTGCTCTTTATCCACCTTGCACCTTTAAACCAAACTAATTTTATTATTCCTGTATCATCTTCCAGATGTGCAATTAATCGTTTTACTCTGCCTCTACCAATATCTTCAAACTTAATTATTTTTCCTTTTATTTGTACAAAAGGTAAATCATCAACAATTTGAGAGATCTTAAATATTTTACTTTTATCCACATATCGGAAAGGGTAATAAGTAAGTAAATCTCTATAAGTAAAGATTCGTAATTCTTTTTTCAGTAAATCGGCCCTAGCAGGACCAACACCAGATAAAAAGTCTATGGGATTACTTAAAAGTTCCATGAGCTAAAAGTAAATACATTTTTTGATTTACAAGGAATTTAATAAAAATTGAAATTGAAATTTTTAACAATAAAATGAACTATTAAAACTCCTATATTTGCAATATGTTAAAACTAAAAGAATTTTACGAAAAGATACCAGAGATATTTAAAAACAAATATTTTATTGTTGGTTTTTTATTCCTTATTTGGATTAGCTTTTTAGATGAAAATAATTTAGTTTCACTGAATCAACAGATAAACACATTAGAAGAGAAACAAGAAATAATTGATAGCCTGGAAAATGAGATTTTCCAAATGGAGAACAAACTAGAACGACTAAATAATGACCGAAAAGAATTAGAAAAGTTTGCTAGAGAAAACTTCTTAATGAAAAAAGAAAATGAGGATATAATACTAATCAAATAGAATGTAGATGAGTAAATTATTTGATAATTTTAAAAAAGTAAGTTTACAGGATTGGAACGAAAAGATAATAAAAGACCTAAAAGGGTCTGATTATAAGGAAAAATTAGTCTCTTTTACAGATGGCATAAAAATTAATCCTGTATATTCAAACGAGAATATAGAAAGAATACACCCAATAAGTTTTCCTGATGATTGGATTTCTTTTCAGGAAATTGATGCAACTCAAGCAAAAACTGCAAATCAGAAAGCTCTACTAGCACTTAATAATAATGTCTCTGGATTATCATTGAGAAATCCAAATAATTTAGATCTTTTACTAAAAGGAATATCAGTGAATGACATTGCAATTAAGTTTACTGATTACCATTCAGATTTTATAAATGAATGGAAATACTATTGTGATGTAAATAATATTACTATAACAGCTATTACTGATGAAAACACGATAATTCCGGAAGGAAAAACTTCAAAAGAACAAATAAATTCTGCTGTAGAATTGGGAGAAAAACAAGAAGGAGATATTTACTTTCAATTTGATGTAGGAAGTAATTTCTTCTTAGAGATTGCTAAACTAAAAGCCTTTCGCATTTTATGGAAGAATAAAACTGGAAAAGATGCTTTTATCTTTACTCAGACATCAAACAATAATAAGGAAACAGAATTTGAATACAACAATTTAATCCGAACTACTACTGAATGTATCTCAGCAATATTTGGAGGGTCGAACGGAATTTTAATTCATTCTTTTTCTAATAAAAAATCTAACTTTTCTGAAAGAATTGCTAGAAATCAGCAAACAATTTTAAGAAAAGAAAGCTACTTAGATAAAGTAAAAAACCCAACAAAAGGATCTTATTATGTAGAATATTTAATTTCAGAACTTTTAAGAGAAAATGATATTTATCAATTTAAAAATACAAAAAAATATATTTCAGAATGGGAATCTGCAGAAGGTATTACAATAAAATCAGAATATAACATAGAAGACTTAAGGGATGTAGAACACACAAATTTTGTTGCAGGAATCGCTCCTAATTTAAGAGGTCCTTATTCTACAATGTATGTGATGCGTCCTTGGACTATCCGGCAATATGCAGGATTCTCTACTGCTGAAGAATCAAATGCATTTTATAGAAGGAACATAAAAGCAGGACAAAAAGGACTTTCTGTTGCATTCGATTTAGCAACACACAGAGGTTATGATTCCGATCATGAAAGAGTTATCGGAGATGTAGGAATGGCTGGAGTAGCAATTGATTCTGTAGAAGACATGAGAATTTTATTTGATGAAATACCACTTGATAAAATGTCTGTTTCTATGACTATGAACGGAGCTGTTCTGCCAATACTTGCCTTTTATATAGTTGCAGCTGAAGAGCAAGGTATTTCTGCTGAAAAACTCAATGGAACTATTCAAAATGACATATTAAAGGAGTTTATGGTAAGAAATACTTATATATATCCTCCAAAAAATTCTATGAGAATTATTTCGGACATCTTTAAATTTACTTCAGAAAAGATGCCAAAATTTAATAGTATTTCTATTTCTGGATATCATATGCAAGAAGCTGGAGCAACTGCTGATATTGAACTTGCTTACACCTTAGCAGATGGATTAGAATACATAAGAACTGGCATTAAATCAGGAATGAAAATAGATGATTTTGCTCCAAGACTTTCATTCTTTTGGGGAATTGGAATGAATCATTTTATGGAAATAGCAAAACTTAGAGCGGGGAGATTACTTTGGGCAAAAATTGTGAAGGGATTTAATCCGAAAAACCCGAAATCAATGGCTCTGAGAACTCATTGTCAAACTAGTGGATGGAGTCTTACTGAACAAGACCCTTACAATAATGTAAGTAGAACATGTGTAGAAGCATTATCTGCTGTAATGGGAGGAACTCAAAGTTTACATACTAACGCGCTTGATGAAGCTATTGCTCTACCCACTGATTTCTCAGCAAAAATTGCCAGAAACACACAAATATATTTACAAAAAGAAACTGGCATATGCGATACAGTTGATCCATGGGGAGGAGCATATTATGTAGAAAAACTAACAGAAGAACTTGTTAAAAAATCATGGAAACATATACAAGAAATTGAAGAATTAGGAGGAATGACAAAAGCCATTGAAACAGGAATTCCGAAAATGAGAATTGAACAAGCTGCAGCTCGTAAACAATCTAGAATTGATAGTGGAAAAGACACAATTGTTGGAGTGAATTCAAATCAAATAGAAAAAGAAGATACAGAACTAGAAATACTAGAAATAGATAATACTTCTGTAAGAACTACTCAGATTGAAAGAATTAATAAAACTAAAAAAAATAGAGATTCTGAAAAAGTAGTTTTATCTTTACAAAAACTGATACAATCGTGTAAAAGTGGCAATGGAAACCTACTAGAATTAGCAGTAAACGCAGCCAGAAACAGAGCTACACTTGGAGAGATATCAGATGCAATGGAGGAAGTTTATGGCAGATATGTTGCAAAAAACCAAACAATATCAGGAGTATATAAAATGGGAATAGAAAATAACGATATCTTTAAAGAAGCACTTGATTTCTCAGATAAATTTGCAAAACAATATGGAAGGAGACCAAGAATAATGATTGCCAAAATGGGGCAAGATGGACACGATAGAGGAGCAAAAGTAGTAGCAACATCTTTTGCTGATTTAGGTTTTGATGTTGATGTAGGACCTTTGTTTCAAACTCCTGAAGAAGCTGCAAAACAAGCAGTAGAAAATGATGTACATATTATTGGAATATCATCTTTAGCTGCTGGTCACAAAACACTAGTTCCAAAAGTGATTTCTGCCTTAAGCGATTTTGGTCGTGAAGACATACTGGTAATTGCTGGAGGTGTTATTCCAAAACAAGATTATGATTATTTATTCAACACTGGGGTAAGTGGAATATTTGGGCCAGGCACAATAATTGCTGAATCAGCAATAGAAATCTTAAAGAAATTATTAAAAAATAATCAAGAA
>JABHQB010000034.1 GCA_018695965.1 Flavobacteriales bacterium
GGTTGTACTGATTTAACAGCATGTAACTATGATTCAACAGCTACTTGTGATGATGGTTCTTGTGAGTTACCTGATGGTTGTATGGATCCACTAGCATGTAACTATGATTCAACAGCTATTTGTGATGATGGTTCTTGTTTAACCACTTACGGTTGTACTGATTTAACAGCATGTAACTATGATTCAACAGCTACTTGTGATGATGGTTCTTGTATCTTACCTGATGGTTGTACAAATTTAACAGCGTGTAATTATGATCCTTCAGCTACCTGTGACGATGGTTCGTGTACTTATCAAGGGTGTACATATCCTACTGCCTGTAACTATAATCCATTGGCGGGGTGTGATGATGGCTCTTGTATTATTCCTGATGGTTGTACAGATCCTTTAGCATGTAATTATGATCCAACTGCTAACTGTAATGATGGTTCTTGTATATTACCTGATGGTTGTACAGATCCTTTAGCATGTAACTATGATGCAACAGCTATCTGTGACGATGGTTCTTGTTTAACATCTTACGGTTGTACTGATTTAACAGCATGTAACTATGATCCTTCAGCTACCTGTGACGATGGTTCCTGTACATTACCTAATGGATGTACTGATCTAACAGCATGTAACTATGATGCAAATGCTACTTGTGATGACGGTTCTTGTGAGTTGCCTGATGGTTGTACTGATCTAACAGCATGTAATTATGATGCTACAGCTACTTGTGATGATGGTTCTTGTATTTTACCTGATGGTTGTACAGATGTATCAGCTTGTAATTATGACTCTATAGCTACTTGTGACGATGGTTCTTGTATCTTACCTGATGGATGTACTGATCCTTTAGCATGTAACTATGATTCAACAGCTACTTGTGATGATGGTTCTTGTATCTTGCCTGATGGTTGTACAGATACATTAGCATGTAATTATGATTCTACAGCTACTTGTGATGATGGTTCTTGTTTAACAGCTTATGGTTGTACAGATCCAACAGCATGTAATTACGATGCAAATGCTACTTGTGATGATGGTTCTTGTGAGTTGCCTGATGGTTGTACAGATGCTACAGCATGTAATTATGATGCAACAGCTCTTTGTGATGATGGTTCTTGTGATCTTCCAGATGGATGTGGAGATCCTCTTTATGAAGAGTATGATCCTTTGGTAACTTGTAGTGATCCTGATGCATGTATTACACTTATTTCAACTGGAATTGAAACTTATAATATAGATGAGATTACTATTTATCCAAATCCATCACAAGATGTATTTAATATTGAGTTCAACAGTTTATCAAGACAAGATTTAGAACTTAGAATCATTAATATAATTGGTGAAGTTGTTTACACTGAAAACTTGAATGAGTTTGTTGGTGAATACACTAAACAAGTAAATTTATCTACTTATACACAAGGAGTTTACTTCTTAGAGATTACTACGGATAATGGAGTAATTAACAATAAATTAATCCTTCAATAAGAAGTTAAGTTAATCTTAATATAAAGAAGCCTGGACATTTGTTCGGGCTTCTTTTTTGCAACAAATTTATTAGCGGTGAAAAAGTGGAGTAATTTTCAGATTGAAAGCTTGATGTAATCACCTAATGTTAATAACAAGTTCAAAATATCTATACTTCCACAAAACCAATTTTCGTTTGCTTTCATAAATTTGTAAAAAATATGTTATGGAAGAAATTAAAGAAGGAGAAATAGTCTACGCTACTTTTAAAGTAAAGGATAATAACAATAAAGAATATGAACTAAGGAAAGTAGTTTTTTCAAGAGAATGGAAAAGCGAATATCCAATCTTAAGAAAAGAAATCTATGTCAGATTCCTTAAACAAAATGGAATAAAGACAGATTGTACCATATTAGATGTAAAAATACTTGCTCGTACAGGTTTCAAGAACAGATCTAAAGGTTATACTACTGCTAAAAAGAACGAACAAATAAGAGACTCGGTAACAGGAGCTTATGTGTAAAAAGGTATTGTTTCTACTGTTCTTGTTTTTTGCAAACTTTCTGTTTTCTCAGAATATTGAATCTGAAAAATGGGCAGATTCTATTATTAGTAATATGAGCCCAGAAGAAAGAATTTCACAACTTCTTATGGTTGCCGCTTATTCTAACAAGGATGAATCTCATACTAGATATATTTCCAATCTGATTCAAAACTATAAAATTGGAGGATTGATGTTTTTACAAGGTGGTCCTGTTCGGCAGGCTAAACTGACCAATTACTATCAATCTGTTTCAGAAACTCCACTTATGATTGCTTTAGATGCAGAGTGGGGTGTTGCTATGAGATTAGATTCATCAATCCGATTTCCTTGGCAAATGACCTTGGGTTCAATTCAGGATGAAAAATTGATTTACCAAATGGGAGAGGAGGTTGCACGACAGTGTAAACTTATTGGAGTAAATATCAATTTTGCTCCTGTTGTAGATGTAAATTTTAATCCTGACAATCCTATTATTGGAAATCGTTCTTTTGGTGAAGATCCAATTAGAGTTGGAGAGTTAGGAATTCAGTATATGAAAGGAATGCAAGATAATAAAGTGTTAGCTTGTGCCAAACATTTCCCTGGACATGGAGATACCGATTCTGATTCTCATAAAGAACTTCCAGTAATAAAACATTCAAAAGAAAGATTAGATTCTGTAGAATTATTACCTTTTAAAATGTTGATTAAAAACGGATTAGGCTCCGTAATGGTTGCTCATCTTAATATTCCTTCATTAGACAAAACAAAAAATTTAGCAGTTTCCTTGTCTCCAGAAGTGGTAAACGGATTACTTAAAACAGAATTAGAGTTTAAAGGATTAGTTATTACAGATGCACTTAATATGAAAGGAGTAAGCAAGTTCTATAAACCAGGAGTTGTAGATGTAAAAGCACTTTTGGCAGGAAATGATGTTTTGCTTTTTTCGGAGGATGTCCCTAAAGCAATAGATCAAATAAAATTAGCAATTGAAAATGGAGAAATTAATCAAGAAGAAGTAGATGAAAGATGTAAGAAAATTTTAAAGAGTAAATATTGGATGGGATTATCAGAATTTACAACACTAAATTTAGAAAAAGTGGAAAATGAGATTGTTACCAATAATACACATTTAATTAACAGAAAATTAATAAAAAATTCCATCACATTAGTTCAGAACTATGATAATTTATTACCCCTGAAAAGATTAGATACTTTAAACATAGCTTCCGTTTCGATAGGGGAAGATGGAACTGAATTTCAGAATACATTAAGTAAGTATGCAAAAATTGATCACTATAAAATTAAAGAATCCGCTTCTGAAGAGGAAAAAGGAGCTATTTTGAGTAAACTTTCAGAGTATAACCTTGTAATTGTTGGTCTGCATAAATCGAATGTATCTGCCTGGAAAAGTTATAAGGTTAGTAGAAAAACAGATCTTTTTATTCAGAAAATTGCAGTACAATCAAAAGTTGTACTTAGTGTTTTTGCTAGTCCTTACGCTTTAAATTCTTTTCTTTTTGTAAATAATTTTAATGCGGTTTTAATATCGTATCAAAACAGTGAAATATCACAAGAGATGACTTCTCAAGCAATTTTTGGAGGTTTTGGAACTAAAGGAAAATTGCCAGTATCCACAAAACACTACGCTTTAAATTACGGAATAGAAACCAATAAAATCAGATTAGAATATAGTATCCCAGAAGAATTTGGAGTAAATGAATCTGATTTGTATAAGATTGATAGTTTAGCTAAAAATGCAATATCAGAAGAATCTACTCCTGGTTGTCAAATTCTGATTGCAAAAGAAAGTAAAATCATTTTTAATAAATCTTATGGATATCATACTTATTCAAATAAGAAAAAGGTAGATAATTCAGATATCTATGACTTAGCTTCTATAACAAAAATCAGTGCTACAATTCCTTTACTTATGAAAATGGTTGATGATGGAAAATTAAATATTGATAATACTTTAGGGATGTATCTGGATCTAGATACATCAAATAAATCAGAACTTGTGATAAGAGATATCTTAGCTCATCAAGCTAAATTAAAATCTTGGATTTCATTTTATAACTCTACTTTAGATAACGACACAATTAATGGAGTAAAAATTCTAAGAGATACTCTATACAGTTCTACAGAATCTCCAATATATCCTTATAAAGTTGCAGATGATATTTATCTACATTTTTCTTACCCAGACTCAATCCTGAAAACTATTAAATATTCTGAATTAAGAGAAAATGAAGGATATAAATATTCTGATTTAGGATATTATTTTTTCAAAGAAATTATTGAAAAAAATTATAATAATGAGTTAAATAAATTAACTGAAAATTATTTTTACAACAAATTGGGAATGGAAAATTTGGGTTATTTGCCTTTGGATAGAATAGAAAAAACAAGAATAACTCCAACTGAGCAAGATTATTTATATAGGAGCCAATTAATTAAGGGATATGTTCATGATCAGGGAGCGGCAATGTTAGGAGGTGTAGGAGGGCATGCTGGTGTATTTTCAAATGCAAATGACTTGGCAAAAATTATGCAGATGTATCTAAATTATGGAGAGTATGGTGGAGAAAAGTATATCTCGCAAGAAACAGTAAAAGAATTTACAAAGTGTCAGTTTTGTAATAATGACAATAGAAGAGGAGCTGGGTTTGACAAGCCAGCAGATGAAGGAGGTCCAACTTGTAATTCTGTTTCTCATACAAGTTTTGGACATACAGGATTTACTGGAACTATTGCATGGGCAGATCCTGAAACCGAGTTAATTTATATATTTTTGTCTAACAGAATTCATCCTGATGCAAATAATTGGAAATTACTTGAGATGGATGTCCGAACAAATATTATGCAGGAAATATATAATCATTTTGAAAACTGAAAAGAATTACAAGATAGGTATTGTTTGTTATCCAACTTACGGTGGTAGTGGAGTAGTAGCTACTGAACTTGGAATTGCTCTTGCAGAGAAAGGACATGAAGTCCATTTTATTAGCTATAGCCAGCCTTTTAGATTGGACCGTGTATCGGATAAAACACTTTTTCATGAAGTAACGGTGCCAGATTATCCTTTGTTTGATTACACTCCCTATGAACTTAATTTAACTTCCAAATTAGTGGACGTAGTACTTCATGAAAAGATTGATATTTTGCATGTTCATTATGCAATACCACATGCATCTGCTGCAATACAAGCAAAACATATTCTGGAAACCTATGGTGTAAAAATTCCGATTGTAACTACATTACATGGAACGGATATCACTTTACTTGGTAAGGACAAATCTTTTAAGCCAGTTATTGAATATGCAATAAATAAATCTGATGCAGTTACTTCTGTTTCATTAGATTTAAAGAAGGAAACATTAAATCATTTTAAAATCACAAAACAGATAGATGTAATACCAAATTTTATCGATTCTAATCTTTATAATAAAGATGGAGATAAAGTTTTGAGAAGTAAATTTGCAAACACTCAAGAGAAAATACTGATACATGTTTCCAATTTAAGAAAAGTAAAAAGAGTAACAGATGTAGTGAAGATTTTTGAAATTGTACAAAAAGAAATTCCTTCAAAATTAATAATGATAGGTGATGGTCCAGAAAGAATACAAGCAGAACAACTTTGCAGGAAACTTAATATATCTGATAGAGTAAAATTCATGGGAAAACTAAAATCGGTAGAAGAGTTCATGTCGATTTCAGATTTATTTTTACTTCCTTCTGAAACAGAAAGTTTTGGTCTGGTAGCATTAGAAGCTATGGCTTCAGGAGTATCTGTTATTTCTTCCAACTCTGGAGGGTTATCAGAAGTAAATATTGATGGTCTAACAGGGTATTTGTCAGAAGTAGGAGATGTTAAGCAGATGTCAGAAAATGCAATTACATTGCTTTCAAATGAGAAGATGTTAGATACATTTAAGCAAAATGCATTTAATCATGCAATGAATTTTGATTTACCAAATATTTTACCTTTGTACGAATCGTTATACACTAAAC
>JABHQB010000035.1 GCA_018695965.1 Flavobacteriales bacterium
ACAATTAAATCAGATAGGATTTTCTTATGATTGGAGCAGAGAAGTGCAGACTTCTTCCCCAAATTATTACAAATGGACTCAGTGGATTTTCAAGCAGCTTTTTGATTCGTATTATTGTACTTCTCAAGATAAAGCGGTGCAAATTTTAGAATTGATTTTAGATTTCGAAAAAAATGGGAACAAACAATCTAATGCAGTTTGTGATGAGAATACTCCTGAATTTTCCGCTTCTGAATGGAATAATTATTCCGAAAAAGAACAAGAAAAAATATTATTGAATTACAGACTAGCATTTTTGTCAGATACCTGGGTAAATTGGTGTGAAGGCTTAGGAACGGTACTTGCAAATGATGAGGTCAAAGACGGGCTTTCGGAAAGAGGAGGTTTTCCGGTAGAACAAAAATTGATGAAACAATGGTCTCTTAGAATCACCGCTTATGCTGATAGATTAATTAGTGGTTTGGATACTGTTGATTGGTCTGAATCGATAAAAGAGATTCAGAAAAATTGGATTGGGAAATCTAAAGGGGCTTCTGTAAGTTTTAAGGTTGAGGATTCAGAAGATAGAATAGAAGTTTTTACCACAAGACCAGACACCATTTTTGGAGTTAATTTTATGGTATTATCTCCAGAACATGAATTAGTAGAAAAACTCACAATTTCATCTCAAAAAGAAAATGTGGAGAGTTATGTAAAAAAGGCAAAATTAAAATCTGAAAGAGAAAGACAAGCTGATAAAAGTGTAAGTGGAGTATTTACAGGTTCTTTTGCAATTCATCCTTTTACAGGCAATAAAGTTGAGATTTGGATTGGTGAATATGTGCTAGCAACATATGGAACTGGTGCGGTTATGGCAGTTCCTTGCGGAGATCAAAGAGATTGGGATTTTGCGACTCATTTTGGGATTGAAATTCTCAATATTTTTGATGGAGTAGATATAAGTGAAAAAGCACATGAGGAGAAAGATGTATTACTTGCAAATTCTGATTTTTTAAATGCAATTCCTGCAAAAAAAGCAATCCAAAAAGCAATTGAGGAAATAGAGAACGGAGGCTTTGGAGTCGGGAAAATTAATTATCGATTGAGAGATGCAATTTTTAGCAGGCAAAGATATTGGGGAGAACCATTCCCTGTTTATTATAAAGATGAAACTGCTTATTTTTTGGAAGATGATAAGCATGTTACACTTCCTAAGGTAGATAAATATTTGCCAACTTCAAGTGGAGAACCTCCACTGGCAAGAGCTAAAAAAGAAGATTGGAATGTGTTTGAAGGAGACAGAATGGAAACTAATATAATGCCAGGATGGGCAGGTAGTTCTTGGTATTTTTTAAGATATATGGATCCAACAAATGACGGTGAATTTTGCGGTAAAGAAAAATCAGATTATTGGGGACAAGTAGATTTGTATATTGGAGGAGCAGAACATGCGGTAGGGCATTTATTATATTCTCGTTTCTGGACTAAATTCTTGTACGATAGAGGATTTATTGGTTTTGATGAACCGTTCAAAAAGATGATAAATCAAGGAATGATTTTAGGGAGATCAAACTTTGTGTATAGAATAAAAGACACAAATACTTTTGTAAGCTTTGATAAAAGAAAAGAACACCAAACAAGCCGATTACATGTGGACATTAGAATAGTTGATAATGATGTGCTTGATGTTGAAGCATTCAAGAATTGGAGAAAAGAATATTCAGACGCAGAATTCATATTAAGTGATGATGGAAAATATTTATGTGGGAATGAGGTGGAGAAAATGTCAAAATCAAAGTATAATGTGCAAACTCCAGACGAACTTGTAGAGAAATTCGGAGCAGACACTTTACGTTTGTATGAGATGTTTTTGGGGCCATTAGAGCAATTTAAGCCATGGGACACTAAAGGTATAAATGGAGTTCATAATTTCATAAGAAAGTTTTGGAGGCTAGTCCATGATGATGAAAACAATTTCCTGGTTTCTGATGACAAACCAACACAAGAAAATCATAAAACTTTACACAAAACCATCAAAAAAGTAGAGGAAGAGATTAATCGTCATTCCTTTAATACGGTTGTGAGTACTTTTATGATTTGTGTAAATGAATTAACAGAGCAAAAATGTAATAGTAGAGAAATTGTTTCTGATTTTACAATTCTACTTTCTTCTTATGCTCCGCATATTTCGGAAGAAATTTGGAATAAATTAGGAAATGAAAACTCTGTAACAATAGCAGAATTCCCGAAATTTAATGAAAGTTATTTAGTGGAAGATCAGATAAATTACCCTGTTTCATTTAATGGGAAAATGAGATTTAAAATTTTATTAGATGCTGAACTAACAAAAGATGAGGTAGAAGATGAAGTAATGAAACATGAAAAAACTGCTCATTATTTGGACGGGAAGTCCCCTAAAAAAGTAATTGTAGTCCAAAAACGAATTGTAAATATAGTAATGTAATATGGCAAAAGTTAGAATAACTAAAGAGTTTAAATTTGAAATGGCGCATGCCTTACATGGATATGACGGATTGTGTGCAAATATTCATGGGCATTCGTACCGATTATGGGTAACGGTTAGAGGTGATGTAAAAAAAGAAAATAAACACATTAAAGATGGAATGGTAATAGATTTTATGGATTTAAAGTCCATAATAAAACCAACAATCATTAATAAATATGACCATTCTTTGGTTTTAAATGCAAATTCTCCACATGCAAATTTAGATTTGTCTGCTTTTGATAAAGTTTATTATTTACCATATCAACCAACTTCTGAGAATTTAGTTTCAGATTTTGCTAATTCAATCATCTCTTTATTGCCAGAAAATGTGGAATTATTAAAAGTCGTTTTATCTGAAACAGTTTCTTCATTTGCAGAATGGAACATAGAAGATAATTAAATTTATTATCTAGAATAGGTATAAATATAAAATTAATATTAAAAATATGACAAAAATCATACAATTCTAAGATTGTATTTTTTACTTTTGCGTCCGAAAAATTTTTTAAGTAATGACAAATATTCTAATTTTTATTGTTGGGTTTTTAGGCATTGTAACTCTTGTCCAAATTTTAAGAGTAAGCGAATTAATGTCCGCTGTTCACAAACAGGATGTTAATGAAGTAAATGAAAAGGATAATATCTTTAATTCAAAAATGATGTTGATTGTTGGGGCATTATTTTTAATTTCTTTTTTTTGGCAGTATTTTGAATGGAAACATTTATTATTACCTGAAGCGTCTTCTGAACACGGAGTTATAATTGATGAATTAATGACCTTTACTATGTTGTTAATTATTTTTGTTTTTCTTATAACTCAACCTTTATTATTTTGGTATAGTTACAAATACAGAAAAGGAAAGGGTAATGAAACCGCCTACTATTTTGCACATAATAACAAGCTAGAGATTATTTGGACTGTTGTTCCAGCAATAGTATTGACAGGAGTTATTTTATATGGATTATCTACATGGAATAAAATTACTAATGCAGATGTAAAGGGGGCTACAGTAATAGAGCTTTATGCAAAACAATTTAATTGGACAGCAAGATATTCGGGGGCAGACAATAAACTTGGATCTGCTCATTACAAATTAGTTTCTCCCATAAATCCTTCCGGAACAAATGCGTTAGGTGTAGATACTAGAGATAATGATGTAAATGCTGCATGGAAAGATGATATAATTACAACGCCGGTAGATAATGTAGTTCATTTAGTAAAAGGACAACCGGTTCTTTTAAAATTTCGTTCTCAGGATGTGATCCATTCCGCCTTTTTACCACATTTTAGGGTTCAAATGAATTGTGTACCAGGTATGACTACTCAATTTGCATTTACTCCTACAAAAACAACTGCTGAGATGAAAGCAACAGAAGGAGAAGATTTTGATTATGTACTTTTATGTAATAAAATTTGTGGAGCTTCACATTATAATATGCAAATGAAATTTATTGTAGAAACTCAAGAAGAATATGATACTTGGATGTCATCTCAAAAAACCTTATCCGAAAAAGTATCAACTCAAACCGTTATTACAGAATTAGTAACACAAAAATAATATAACAGATGTCAGATCATCATAAAGAGACCTTTATTACCAAATATATTTTCAGTATTGATCATAAAATGATTGCTAAGCAATTCCTTATTACAGGTATGTTAATGGGAATTGTCGGCATGTTAATGTCTATCTTATTTCGTTTACAACTATCAAGTCCTGGAGAACCTTTTGCAATATTAGAATGGTTTGGAGTTGATTGGAATCCAACATTAGATGCAAATGGTAATGTCATAGGAACTCCTATTATGGAAGGAGTATTAGACCCGAATTTATATTTATCTTTAGTAACCATGCATGGAACCATCTTAGTTTTTTGGGTACTAACAGCTGGTTTGTCAGGTACTTTTGCTAACTTCCTTATTCCATTGCAAATTGGAGCAAGAGATATGGCTTCAGGATTTATAAACATGTTATCTTATTGGTTCTTTTTCGCTGCAACTGTAGTATTATTAATTTCTTTGTTTGTACATACTGGTCCTGCTTCAGCTGGTTGGACAATATATCCACCACTTTCAGCAATCAAAGAAACGATACCTGGTTCTGGGCTGGGTCAAGATTTATGGTTAATTGCAATGGCGTTGTTTGTCGTGTCTTCATTATTAGGAGGTCTTAATTATATTGTTACTATACTTAATTTGAGAACAAAAGGAATGAGTATGTCTCGATTACCATTAACTATTTGGGCTATTTTCATTACAGCAATTCTTGGAGTACTGTCTTTCCCGGTATTATTATCTTGTGCATTACTATTAATATTTGATAGAAGTTTCGGCACCTCATTTTATCTTTCAGATATTATAATTGGAGGAGAAGCATTGCATCATACTGGGGGATCACCTATATTATTTGAGCATCTATTCTGGTTCCTTGGACATCCTGAGGTATATATTATTTTACTACCTGCACTGGGGATTGTTTCTGAAGTAATGTCTGTAAATTCAAGAAAACCCATTTTTGGATATAAAGCAATGGTATTAGCATTGATAGCAATTGCATTTTTATCATTTATTGTGTGGGGGCACCATATGTTTATTACAGGGATGGATCCATTTTTAGGTTCAGTATTTACATTTACAACATTATTAATTGCTATTCCTTCAGCAGTTAAGGTATTTAATTATTTAGCAACACTTTGGAAAGCAAGTATTCGATTTACACCTGCAATGCTATTTACAATTGGTTTTGTATCTACATTTTTAACAGGCGGACTTACAGGATTAATTCTTGGAGACTCAGCTCTTGATATTAATGTACACGACACTTATTTTGTTGTTGGTCATTTCCATATTGTTATGGGACTTTCTGCTATCTACGGAATGTTTGCCGGTGTATACCATTGGTTCCCAAAAATGTATGGAAGAATGATGAATAAGAAGTTAGGTTATCTGCATTTCTGGGTCACATTTATTTGTGCTTATGGAGTTTTCTTCCCCATGCACTTTTTAGGTTTGGCAGGATTACCAAGAAGATATTATACGAATTCTGCTTTCCCAATGTTTGATGAATTAACTGATATTAATCAACTCATTACTACCTTTGCTATTGTCGGAGGATTAATACAATTTATTTTTGTTTTTAACTTCTTTTATAGCATATTTAAAGGAACAAAAGCAACTAAAAATCCTTGGGAATCTAATACATTAGAATGGACAACTCCTATTGAAAGAATGCATGGAAACTGGCCTGGAGAAATCCCAACAGTGTATAGATGGCCTTATGATTACTCTAAGCCAGGAGCAGAAAAAGATTTTATTCCGCAAACAGAACCATTAAAAGAAGGTGAAGAAGAACATTAATTAAATGGAATCAACACTAAAAAAGAACACCTCTAAACAACTTATTTGGATAGGGATGGGTTCTATTGCGATGTTCTTTGCTGGCTTAACATCCGCATATATTGTACGTAAGGGAGAAGGAAACTGGGTAGAATTAATTTTACCAGAGTGGTTTTGGTACAGTACTATAACAATTATACTTAGTAGCTTTGCGCTTGTTGTTGCTAATCAAAAAATCAAGAAAGGTAAATCAGTTTTTAGTTTAGTTTTAATTGCGTTTATTTTAGGTTTATTGTTTTCTTTTTTCCAACTTAATGGTTGGAAGGAGATGATAAATCAAGGAGTTTATTTTACTGGGAATGTCCCCAATGATAACACTATGACTATATCTTATTTTGACGATTCCTTGGGGATACCAATTCATGTTGATAGTTTAAACAATAACGATCGTAGCATAAACGATCGTAGCACATATGATGTCTGTATTATATATAGTGATGTAATCTCAAGCGGTATAATACTTAATAAAGGATTGCTACCTGATTATGCTTTTATACCAAAAAGAAGTGATACTATTTACGGTTGTACAGATACTTTAGCTTTAAATTACAATCGTAATACAACAGTGGATGATGGTAGCTGTTATTATACTTGCGAGTCAGGAGTTACTGTTTTTTCTACTACTCATCCATATCCCCTCAACTATAATTTAGTTTGGAAAGATACAAATGGTCATGCCTTCTTGGAAGCTAACACCACTATATTTGCTGATTCTAACTTCTCTATTCCTGTTTGCCTGCCTGGATGTTATAATTTAAGTGTTACGCGTACTTCAACCTATAATGTTTCGGGTTCATTTTTATATGTACTAACCCTCTCTCATTTTGTGCATTTGATTGGAGGATTGATAGCTCTAATGGTAACAGTAATAAATGCAATAAGAAAAAAATACAGCGCTGATAATTATTTAGGGTTAGAAATAACTTCTATTTATTGGCATTTTTTAACCATATTATGGATATATTTATATTGTTTTTTAATGTATTTATGATAAATAGAAATAAAATAGTTGAGTAAATAACAAAATCTTTATTTTTGTAAAGATTTTAAAATTTAAAATTTATGTCAGAGAAAGTAACTTATGGACAAGCCTGGAAAGGTGGAGATAAACCATTTGCAGCTAGTTATGGGAAATTAATGATGTGGTTTTTCCTTATTACAGACGCTTTAACGTTCTCTGCATTTTTAGGTTCTTATGGATTTTATAGATTTAAATATCCTGATATATGGCCAGTGCCTGAGGAGGTCTTTACTCACTTTCCTTTTTTACA
>JABHQB010000036.1 GCA_018695965.1 Flavobacteriales bacterium
ACAATTTGCATATCAAGACAAGCCTTTTCCTATTGGCTCAGGACAAACTATTTCTCAACCATATACAGTAGCTTTTCAGACTCAGCTTTTGGAGTTAAATCCTTATGAGAAAGTATTAGAAGTAGGTACAGGTTCAGGATATCAGGCAGCAGTATTAATTGGTATGGAAGCAAATGTTTATACTATAGAAAGACAAAAAGAACTTTTTCAGAAAACAAAGGAATTTTTACCAGAATTAGGGTACAACTGTAATTTCTATTATGGAGATGGTTATAAAGGGTTGGAACAATTTGCTCCATTTGACAAAATAATAGTGACTTGTGGCGCTCCAGCTATTCCTGAAGATCTTATAAAACAATTAAAGATAGGAGGAAGAATGGTAGCTCCTATAGGAAAAGATAATGTACAAGTAATGAACCTTATTGAAAAAACATCAGAAACAGAAACTAAAATAACTACTCATGGGGAGTTTTCATTTGTACCCATGCTAAATGATAAAACTAATGGAAACTAAAGATTCTGTAGGAAATGTATTAAATGATGGTGACACAATTATAGTTGCTAAAACCTTAAAAGTGAAAGGGATGTCGAAAACTCTAAAAAGAGGAGATAAAATAAAAAATATCCGAACTATTGATGATCCTAATAATATTGAGTGTAGAGTTGGAAAATCTCAAATTGTACTAAAAACCTGCTTTGTAAAGAAGTCTTAATTTTTTAATAATCTGTATTAATATATTTTTCTTGTTTAGATTTAAAATAATTTAGTATATTTGGATTCTAACTAATTAAAAACTAAAAAATTATGAAAAAATTATTTACAATTTTAACTTTAGTTGTTTTAACTGCAACAATTTCGTTTGCACAAACTTTTGGGGTAAAAGCAGGTCTTAATATGGCTAATATCACTAATGGATCAGATATACAAGAGATGTATGAAGCGGTTGGAGCGAAAAATAATATGATGCTTGGAATTTCTGTTGGAGCAACAGGATCATTTGAGTTATCTGATTTAATGAGTTTAAGTGCTGAATTAAATTTTACTCAAAAAGGAACAAATACATCATTTGAAGGTATGGATGATGATTTTGTAACAAAAATTAATTTTATTGATATTGCTCCATCAGCTTCATTTAAAATTTCAGAAGGCTTTTCTGCAAATGTAGGCCCCTACATTGGTTTTGCGTTATCAGGAACTCAAACAGTTCAAGAAATTGATATAACTACAGGAGAAATAACAACAGCCTCAGAAGCAATTGACTTTGAGGAAGATGAGATAGGAACGTTGGATTATGGACTGAATGTTGGTGTATCTTATGTATTAAATGAGATGATTGCAATTAATGCAGGTTATAGTTTAGGTTTAGCTGATTTAAATGCGGAAGCCGCAGAGTTTGATGATGGGGATCATTCTCAAAAAACTAATGGAATTTATTTTTCAGTAGGATATCTTTTTGGAGGCGGATATTAATTAATTTAATATAATTAGATTTAATAAAAAAGGAACCATATGGTTCCTTTTTTTATGCTTCTAGTATTTCTTTTATTATCTCACATCCTTTAATAATTTCTTCTTCCGATATTGTTAATGGTGGAGTAATACGAATTGCAGTTTTAGTAAATAAGAAGTAGAATAATATTAAACCATTTTCTAAAGATTGTTCTACTACTTTTTTAGCTAATTCTTCATTTCTAAATTCTAAAGATAGCATCAATCCATTTCCTTTAATCTCCTTAATTTTTGGGTGAGATAAATATGTTCGAAATAGTTGTTCTTTTTTATCTACTTCCTTCATAATATCAGAATTAAGTAAATATTCTAAGCAAGCCAAACTAGCAGCACAATTTACAGGATGTCCTCCAAAGGTAGTTATGTGCCCTAATTTTGGTTCAAAGGTTAACAGATTCATCAATTCCCAAGAGGAAATAAAAGCTCCAATTGGCATTCCTGCTCCCATTCCTTTTGCTATGCAAAGTATATCAGGTATTATATCATACTTTTCAAATCCAAAAAGAGTTCCTAAACGGCCGTAACAAGTTTGTATTTCATCAAATATTAGGAGAGTTCCTGTTTCATTACATCTTTCTCTTACTTTCTTTAAGAAATCATTTGTAATTGTGATGAAACCTGTTCCTCCCTGAATGAGTTCTATTACAACTGCAGCAGTTTTTTTAGTAATTCTATCTAAGGAATTTTCATCATTAAATATAATCTGATTACAATGGGGTAGAAGAGGTCTGTATTTTGCTTTATGATCTTCATTTCCCATAATAGAAAGAGCTCCTTGTGTAGAACCATGGTAAGAATCTTTACAAGAAATAATTTCAGCTCTGCCAGTTGCTCTTTTAGCAAGTTTCATAGCTCCTTCAATTGCTTCTGTTCCTGAATTTACAAAATAAGTTGTACTTAAACTTTCAGGAAGATTATCTGCAAGTAGTTGTGCTAATTTATATTGTGGAGATTGAACATACTCGCCATACACCATTACATGCGTATATTTTTCTAATTGCTCTTTTACATCATTTGTTATAATAGGGTTGGAGTGACCTATCGTATTTGCAGAAACTCCAGCTACAAAATCCAGATAAGATTTTCCATTAACATCATAAATATAACTTCCTTTTGCAGATTCTATTTCCAAACAAGAGGGGAAGGGAAAGGTTTGTGCTTGGTGAAGTTTAAAGATGTCTTTTGCAGAAGACATTATTTTCTATTTATTACTTTTTTAGCAGATGTAATAATCTCTTTTGATGTAAGTCCGTATTTTTCCATTAATTTCATTGGAGGTCCACTTTCCCCAAAACTATCGTTCATTGCAACCATTTCTAATGGAGTTGGTAATTCTCTACTTAATAATTGAGCAATACTATCTCCTAATCCACCATTCATTTGGTGTTCTTCAGCAGTAACTACACATTTAGTTTTTTGTACCGATTTTAAGATTGCTTCTTTATCTAAAGGTTTTATTGTGTGTATGTTTATTACTTCTGCCAATATTCCTTCTTCCTTAAGTTTTTTAGCAGCTTCTAAGGCTTGCCATACTAAATGTCCGGTAGCAAAAATACTTACATCTGTTCCTTCTTCTAAATACAAAGCTTCACCAATCTTAAAATCTTGATTTTCTGCAGTAAAGTTAGGTACTTTAGGTCTCCCAAATCTTAAGTATACAGGTCCTACATAGTTGGCAATAGCAATTGTAGCGGCTTTTGTTTGATTAAAATCACATGGATTAATAACAACCATTCCAGGTAACATTTTCATCAGACCAATATCTTCCAAAGTTTGATGAGTTGCTCCATCTTCTCCGAGAGTAAGTCCCGCATGAGAAGCGCAGATTTTTACATTTTTATTGGAGTAAGCCACTACTTGTCTAATTTGGTCGTATACTCTGCATGTTGAGAAATTAGCAAAAGTACCTGTAAATGGAATTTTCCCTCCTATTGTTAGTCCTGCTGCCATTCCAATCATATTAGCCTCTGCAACTCCAACTTGAAAAAATCGATCTGGATGGTTTGCAGCAAAATCCCCCATTTTTAGAGATCCTGTTAAATCTGCACAAAGTGCAACTACATTTTCATTTGTTTTACCAATCTGTGTAAGTCCTGCTCCAAATCCTGATCTTGTGTCTTTCATTTCCATAATAAATGTCTGTATTTTTTTAGTAATCTCCTAAAGTTTCTTCATTCTGATTTAAAGCAATTTCTAATTGCTCGTCATTTGGAGCAGAACCATGCCATTTGTGTGTTCCCATCATGTAATCTACACCATTACCCATTTCAGTGTAAAGTAAAATCACAATTGGTTTTTCTTTTTTAGTTTCTGCTTTTGCTGCATTTAACACATTAAGGATAGATGCTATATCATTTCCTCTTTCTTCTTCAAAAACTATCCATCCAAATGCTTCAAATTTATCTTTTAGATCTCCCATTGAAAGTACTTCTTCTAAACTACCATCAATCTGTTTTTGATTGTAATCTACCGTAGCAATTATATTATCTATTTTATTTCCTGAAGCATACATAATAGCCTCCCAATTCTGACCTTCTTGTAACTCTCCATCACCATGTAGTGTGTAAACAATAGAATTATCGTTATTTAGTTTCTTGGATTGGCAAGTACCCAATGCAACAGATAGTCCTTGTCCTAAACTACCGGAAGCTATACGGATTCCTTCTAGTCCCTCATGTGTTGCTGGGTGTCCTTGTAATCTAGAATTTAATTTTCGAAAAGTAGCTAATTCTGAAACAGAAAAATATCCACTTCTGGATAATACAGAATACCAAACTGGTGAGATATGTCCATTTGAGAGGAAGAATATATCTTCACCAATTCCATCCATGCTGAATTCTGTGTTATGGTTCATCACTTCAAAATAAAGTGCTATCATAAATTCTGTACAACCTAAAGAACCTCCAGGGTGACCAGAGTTGTTTGCATGAACCATACGTACAATATCTCTTCTTACTTGAGGAATAATATTTTCTAATTTTTGAATATCTGTCATTTTATTGTTTTAATGTATGAGAGCAAATATAGTTTATTGAAAGAGTGTTTTTATTTTTAATAGTTTGGAAACATATCTATTTTATTAACGCTTTGTTGATAATTTTTTTCTCTTTTATTATCTAATATTATATGGAATAGATTTCTGTATATTTGCCGACCTAAAAAGAGAAATCTATGGCATTACAATGTGGTATTGTTGGTTTACCAAATGTTGGTAAATCTACACTGTTTAATTGTTTATCTAGAGCGAAGGCTCAATCAGCAAATTATCCTTTCTGTACTATAGAACCCAATATTGGTATTATTAGTGTTCCTGATGTAAGAATGGACAGATTAGCAGAATTAGTGAAACCAGAAAAAGTACATCCTACCACTGTAGAAATTGTAGATATTGCAGGACTTGTAAAAGGAGCTAGCAAAGGAGAGGGATTAGGAAATAAGTTTTTATCTAATATTCGTGAAACCAATGCTATTATTCATGTCTTAAGATGTTTTGAAGATGATAATATAGTGCATGTTGATGGAAGTGTTAATCCGGTAAGAGATAAAGAAACTATTGATTTTGAATTACAACTAAAAGATCTAGAAACAATAGAGAAGAAGAGAGAAAAACATATAAAGATTGCAAAATCTGGAAACAAAGATGCTCAGAAAATTGTATCAAGTTTAGAAAAATACATATCACATATTGAGAGTGGGAAATCGGCTCGTTCATTAGATGCAACAGATTCGGATTTAGAATCGATTCAGGATTTACATTTACTTACATCAAAACCAATTTTATATGTTTGTAATGTAGATGAAAACACTATGAAATCTGGAAACAAACATGTAGATGCTGTTAAGGAAGTGGTGAAAGATGAAGATGCAGAAATACTGCTAATTGCAACTGCAATAGAGTCAGAAATTTCTGAACTAGATGATTTTGAAGAGCAACAAATGTTCTTAGAAGAAATGGGATTAAAAAAACCTGGAGTACACCATTTAATACAATCAACATATAAACTTTTAAATTTACAAACTTACTTTACAGCTGGAGTAAAAGAGGTTAGAGCTTGGACGATTACAAAAGGAATGAAAGCTCCTCAGGCAGCTGGGGTTATTCATACTGATTTTGAAAAAGGTTTTATTCGTGCAGAAGTAATTTCTTACAATGATTTTTCTACATTAGAATCTGAACTTGCTTGCAAAGAATCAGGTAAAATGAAGATTCAAGGTAAAGATTATATTGTAGAGGATGGTGATGTAATGCACTTTCTTTTTAATGTTTAATTCTCTTGGTTGAAAAGCTGTTAATAACACAATTTTAAATCTTTCAAAAAAACACTAGGAGTGTGTTATATTTGCTAACTAATTTTTAAGGTAGTAGTTTATTTAATATCACTCAGAATGGCAGTTCAAGAATATAATGAAGATAGCATTCGATCTTTAGATTGGAAAGAACACATCCGATTACGACCAGGTATGTATATTGGTAAAATGGGTAATGGTTCTTCACCTGATGATGGTGTATATATTTTATTAAAAGAAGTTATTGATAACTCCATTGATGAATTTGTGATGGATAATGGAAAAACTATTGAAGTTACTGTTAGAAATAATAAGGTCTCCGTTCGTGATTTCGGTAGAGGTATACCTCTTGGTAAAGTAGTAGATGTTGTCTCGAAAATTAATACAGGAGCTAAGTACGATTCCAAAGTATTCAAGAAATCAGTAGGGCTTAATGGAGTAGGATCAAAAGCTGCTAATGCTCTTTCCTCTTATTTTTGTATTCGTTCTATCAGAGATGGAAAAAGTAAGTTTGTAGAATTTGAGCAGGGAATTATTACAAATGATGAGGAAATTCAAGAAAACACATCCAGAAGAGGAACTAAAGTAACTTTTATTCCAGATGAAGAACTTTTCGGAAAATATCGTTTTATAAATGAGTATATAGAAAAAATGATGTGGAATTATTGTTATCTAAACCCAGGACTTACAATAATTTACAATGGGGAGAAATTTTATTCAGAAAATGGGCTTTTTGATTTATTAGATCAAAATACAGAAGCAGAAATGTTATATCCGATTATTCATTTAAGAGGGGAGGATATTGAAGTAGCAATTACGCATTGTAAAAACCAATATTCTGAGCAATATTACTCTTTTGTTAATGGACAACATACAGTTCAAGGTGGTACACATCAAATTGCATATCGTGAGGCGATTGTAAAGACTGTCCGAGAGCATTTTGGCAAGAATTTCGATCCATCTGATGTCAGACAATCGATAAATACCGCAATTAGTATTAAGGTAATAGAACCAGTTTTTGAGTCTCAAACCAAAACAAAACTAGGATCTATAGAGATGGAGCCTGATGGAATTTCTGTTCGTGCTTTTATTAATGATTTTCTGAAAACGGAATTAGATAATTATTTGCACCGAAACACAGATGTTGCAGAAATCATTGAAAAGAAAATAAAGCAAGCGGAATACGAAAGAAAAGCAATGGCAGGCGTGAAAAAACTTGCTAAAGAAAGAGCAAAAAAAGCAAATTTGCATAATAAAAAATTAAGAGATTGTCGTGTTCATTATAACGATCATAAAAAAGAAGAAAGACACGAAACAACTATTTTTATTACAGAGGGAGATTCTGCATCAGGATCTATTACAAAAACTCGAGATATTAAAACTCAGGCTGTATTTTCATTAAGAGGTAAACCTTTAAATTCTTTCGGTCTTTCAAAGAAAATTGTTTATGAGAACGAAGAATTTAATCTGTTGCAAGCAGCATTAAATATAGAACAAGGTATAGATGAACTCAGATACAATAAAATTGTAATTGCAACAGATGCGGATGTTGATGGAATGCATATCAGGTTATTATTAATTACTTTCTTTTTACAGTTTTTTCCTGAATTAGTAAAAGAAGGTCATGTTTATGTTCTGGAAACTCCATTATTTAGAGTTCGTAATAAAAAGGAAACTCATTATTGTTATTCTGATGAGGAGAAACAAATAGCAATGGAAAAGGTAGGTAAAAATCCTGAAATTACTAGATTTAAGGGGTTAGGTGAGATTTCTCCAAATGAGTTTAAACATTTTATAGGAAAAGACATAAGGTTGGAACCTGTAATACTTGGAAAAGAAAATAAAATACAAGAGATTCTTACTTTCTTTATGGGTAAGAACACTCCGGATAGACAAAAGTTTATTATAGATAATTTACGAGTAGAAGAAGAAATAGAATTGTAAATGGAGAAATTTTTAATACATAATAAAAAACAATCGATAAAACTTACTTTATTAGTTATCGTGCTATTTTTTTCTGGTTTAATTCTTCCATTAACCTTTCATGTTTATTTTTATTATACTGACATTTACAAATTTATAATTAACAATAACTATTTGATTTATATAGCATCTTTTTTATTTTTTTATGTCATATATAATGGGATTTTCTATTATAAAATAAAATTTGATTCTTCTTCATTAAGAATAGAATCAAGAAGAATTCTATCTATTTGGTTTGTTTCAAAGGTTTATAATATAGAAATGACAAATGATATGCTAATTGATTTTCGTTTTGTTGGAAGTTTTTTATCTATAAATGATAAATTATTAATACAAATGAGATCAAGTAGTGGAAGGAAATCTGCAGTCAGAATACCACTAACTTTAGTAGGTAAAAAGAGAAAAAGAAAGTTAGAACAGATATTTAATAAAATAATTCAGAATAACGGATGTCAGACGAGTTAGAAGATGATGAAAATAACATAGAAAAGCATGAAAATGTAATTCATGTTTCTGGTATGTACAAAAACTGGTTCTTGGACTACGCATCTTATGTTATATTAGAGCGTTCGGTTCCATATATTCAGGATGGATTAAAACCAGTGCAAAGAAGAATATTACATTCTTTAAAGCAATTAGATGATGGTAGGTATCATAAAGTAGCAAATGTTATTGGTCATACTATGAAATATCATCCCCATGGAGACGCTTCTATTGGTGACGCAATGGTTCAGATTGGGAACAAAAACTTGCTTCTGGATATGCAAGGGAACTGGGGGAACACTGCAACTGGAGATAGAGCAGCTGCTCCAAGATATATTGAAGTTCGTCTTACTAAATTTGCTCTGGATGTAGTTTTTAATAATAAAATTACAAATTGGATTTCTTCTTATGATGGTAGAGGAAAAGAACCTGTAACTCTACCTGTTAAATTTCCACTTTTATTAGCTCATGGAGTTGAGGGTATTGCTGTAGGACTCTCAACTAAGATTATGCCTCATAATTTTAAGGAGTTAATAGATGCGTCTGTAAAAGTATTGAAAGGTAAGAGTCCAAGAATCTTACCTGATTTCGAATCAGGTGGAATGGCCGATTTTTCTGATTATAATGATGGAAAAAGAGGAGGTAAGGTTAGGGTAAGAGCAAAAATATCTCAGATAGATAAAAACACTTTACATATTACAGAAATTCCTTTTTCAACTACTACTACCTCTCTAATTAATTCCATATTAAAAGCAAATGATAAAGGAAAAATAAAAATTAAGAAGGTAGAAGATAATACTTCTGAGAATGTAGAAATTGCAATTGAATTGCCAACGGGAATCTCTCCAGATAAAACTATTGATGCTTTGTATAGTTTTACTGATTGCGAACTTTCTATCTCTCCTTTATCTTGTGTAATTGATAACGATACTCCGCAATTTATTGGAGTTTCTGAAATGTTAAAGATTTCCACAAACCATACTCTTGAATTATTAAAACAAGAGTTAGAAATTAATTTACATGAATTACAAGAGAAGTGGCATTTTTCATCTTTAGAAAGAGTTTTTATTGAAAATAGAATTTATCATCAAATTGAGGAATTAGAACAGTGGGATTTGGTTATTTCTACTATCCATAAAGGATTAAAACCTCACATAAAACATCTTCTAAGAGAAATTACTGATGAAGATGTACTAAAACTTACAGAGATAAAAATTAAGAGAATCACCAAGTTTGATTTAAATAAAGCTGAAGAAGAATTACTTAATTTAGAGGGTAAAATAAAAGAAGTGAAATATAATTTAGCAAATCTTATTGATTATGCGATAAATTATTTTAAAGAGCTAAAAACAAAATATGGTAAAGGAAAAGAAAGAAAAACTGAAATCAAAACTTTTGAAAATATAGTTGCTACAAAAGTTGTTGTGGCTAACAAGAAATTATATGTAAATAAGGAAGAAGGATTTGTCGGTACTTCTATGAGAAAAGACGAATATGTTTGTGACTGTTCTGATATTGATGATATTATTGCTTTTAAGAAGGATGGAACATTTATGGTTTCTAAGGTAGATTCTAAAGTGTTTATGGGAAAAAATATTATTCACTGTGCAGTTTTTAAAAAGAAGGATAATCGTACGGTTTATAATATGATTTATAAAGATGGAGGTAAAGGTGTTAATTATATAAAAAGATTCTCAGTTACTGGAGTTACCAGAAATAAAGATTATAGTTTATGTAAAACTGAAAAAGAAAGTAAGGTGCTGTATTTTACTTCTAACCCGAATGGAGAGGCAGAAGTTGTAACAGTACATTTAAGAGCGTTACAGAAATTAAAAAAATTAAGATTTGATGCAGACTTTTCTGAGATTGTTATTAAAGGAAGATCTTCTGGTGGGAATATATTATCTAAAAACTCTATAAAGAAAGTTGAATTAAAATCAGAAGGAGTTTCTACGTTATCTGCTCGTAAGATTTGGTTCGATTCCACCGTAAAACGATTAAATGTAGACGATAGAGGTGAACTACTTGGAGAGTTTCAGGCGGATGATAAACTACTTACTATAAATCAGAAAGGAGAGATACAAGTAATAGGAGCAGAATTATCTACCCATTTTGATGAAGATATGATTGTTTTGGAGAAATTAAACCTTAAAAAACCAATATCTATAATTTATTTTGATGGAAATAAGCAATCTCATTTTGTAAAACGATTTGTTACAGAAGATATTCCTGAAGGAAAATATTCATTTATTGGAGAACATAAGGGGTCTATATTAGAAGTTGTTTCTACAGATTGGAGACCAATAGCAGAAGTTGTTTTTGTAAAACAAAAAGGAAAAGATAGAAAGAAAGAAAAGATAAATCTGGAAGAATTTATTTCTATCAAAGGATGGAAGTCACTTGGAAATAAATTGTCTAATAAAAAAGTAAAAGAAATAAAATGGTTGGATTCTCTTCCGTATGAAGAGGTTTCTGAATCTAATGATACAATACCTATAAAAGATGAACATAATGAACCATTAATTATTAAAGATGTAGAAGTGGGGGAAATTACTCAAACTGAGGAGAAAGAAAGAACAGACAATTCATCTGAGAACCCAAATGTATCTGATGAAGGAGCTCAACAAATTACTCTTGATTTTTAATGGAACAAAATTTCATTTATTCTGTATATATTTATGTACTTTTGTAATCTCTTAAAATTAAGTTATGATAAAAAGAATATTAGTTTTACTAATCTGTTTCCCGTTTTTTTCAAACTCACAAAGTAGTTATAACCTTACTTTGGTTGGTTCTTATAATTGGGATGGAGAGATTTACGATAGTGAAGGTTCAGATATTTGGGGTTGGAAAAACCCAACAACTGGAATAGAATATGCTTTAGTTGGACTGAATCTAGGATTCTCTGTAATCGATTTATCTTCTCCTCAGAACCCTACGGAAGCGTTCTTTATTCCAGGAGTTAATTCTACTTGGAGAGACATTAAAACATGGGGGAATCATGCATATATTACTACAGAAGGTGGTGGAGGGTTACTTATTGTTGATTTAACTGATCTAACTGGGCAAACTTATACTTATTATACCAATAGTTTCGATGCGGCTCATAACATCTATATCGACGAGAATGGCGTAGCTTATATATTTGGTGCGGATGTTGGTAATGGAGGAGCTATATTTTTAGATGTTGCAACAGATCCTATGAATCCTGCATATTTAGGAGAGTGGGATGATTACTATATACATGATGGTATGGCTAGAGGAGATACTATGTGGGCTGGATGTATTTATGAAGGAGAATTTTATGCTGTGGATGTTTCTGATAAAACAAATCCACAAACATTAGGGCATCACCCAACTCCAAATCAATTTACACATAACGCTTGGATTTCAGATGATGGTGATTTTCTCTTTACTACAGATGAACAATCAGATTCTTATATTGGATCCTATAATGTTGAAGACATGAACAACATTCAGGAGGTTGATAGAATACAGTCTAATCCTGGTTCGAATTCTATACCTCATAATACACATGTTGATGGTAATTTCTTAGTAACTTCCTGGTATAGAGATGGAACAATAGTTCACGATGCAACATATCCTAATAATTTGATTCAGGTAGCGTATTACGACTCCTATTCTGGTAGTGGTGATGGTTTTGATGGATGTTGGGGGACATATCCATTTCTTCCATCTGGTCTCATAATCTCTACTGATATTAATTCTGCTTCTAATGGTAATGGAAGATTACTTGTTTTTGAGAGAGGATTTAGTCAAGGATGTTATTTGCAAGGTGTTGTTACTGATGTTACTTCTGGTCAAAATATTAGTGGAGCTAATATAGTTATCTTAAATACATCAATTTCAAATAACTCTACTACCGATTTATCTGGTAATTATACTAGTGGAAATGCTGATGATGGCGTTTTTGATGTTGTTTTTTCAAAGATAGGATATATTTCTGATACGTTGCAAGCTAATTTAGTAAGCGGACAAATAACATTATTAGACGCTAGTTTACTTATTGATAATAGCATTTCTATTTTAGGGTGTATGAATCCTTCTGCAAATAATTTCAATCCTTCTGCAAATACTTCATTAGAATTTGGAGGTGAGGCTAACAACACTTTCTCAAGTGGTGGTTATTTTATGGGCGATCAACATTTGATTTTTGATGCTACCACTGATTTAATAATTAAGTCAGCTGTTTTTTATGCTGACTTTGCAAATAGCATAACATTTGAGTTAAGAAACAGTAATGGATCTGTTATTGATGATACTACTCATTTTCTTACTGCAGGTCAACAACAATTAGAGTTGAACTTTGATGTTCCAATTGGTAATGATATGGAATTAGGAATATCTTCTGATTATTCGGGTTTATACAGAAATGATGCTGGAGCTACTTATCCTTATAATATTGGAACAATTATGAATATAACAGGATCTAGCGCATCAGGATCTACAGGTTATTATTATTTCTATTATAATATTGAGGTAGAGGTTCCATGTGTTAATACTACTACGAATGTAACTGGGACTCCATTGAATAAGAATCTTGTAAAAATAGTAGATATATTAGGTAGAGAAGTCAACTCTTCTCAGGATATTATTTTATTCTATATTTATGATGATGGAAGTGTACAGAAGCGAGTAATAGTTGAGTAATGAAAAAAATATTCTGTATTGTTGCGCTTACTCCAATATTTGTTTTTTCACAACAAACTAAAGAAGTCCTATTTTTAGGAAATTCCTATACTTATGTAAACGATTTACCAGATATGGTAAAACAAATTGCTATTTCTTTTGGAGATACCTTAAATTATGATCAAAATACTCCAGGAGGAGCTACTTTACAGATGCATTCTACTAATACACAAACATTAAGTAAAATATCCCAACAACAATGGGATAATGTTATTATTCAATGTCAGAGTCAGGAGCCATCTTTTTCTCCTTCACAAGTAAGTAATGATGTGTTTCCTTATGCACAAATATTAATCGATTCCATTGAGTCAAATAATATTTGTACAGAGCCAATATTTTTCATGACTTGGGGTAGAAAGTATGGAGATCAGCAAAACTGTCAGTTTTATCCTCCTATTTGTACCTATGTAGGTATGCAACAAAGGTTAAGAGAATCGTATTTAGACATGACATTTAATCATAATGCTACTTGTTCACCTGTAGGTATGTCTTGGAAAGAATCTATTGCTCAGGATAGTACTTTAAATTTATATTCTTCAGATGATAGTCACCCTAGCATATATGGTAGTTATTTGGCTGCATGTACTTTTTATGCTACAATATTTAAAAATAGTCCAATCGGATCTACTTATATGCCAATCGGAATAGGCCATGCTACAGCAGTTTCTTTACAAACTATCGCTTCTAATACTGTTTTAGATAGCTTATCTAATTGGAACATATTTAATGCTGATTTTACTTTTAATGTTAATAATGATACGGCTACTTTTAATAATCTGAGTTCTAATTTTGAAAGTGTTTTGTGGGATTTTGGAGACGGAATAACTTCCATTGATGAAAACCCCCTTCATATTTATGCTAATTCTGGTAATTATACAGTGTTATTAACTGCTTCCACAAATTCAAATTGTAATCAAGATACTATTACACACACTCTAACTATTAATATTCCTACAAATATTAATAGTGTAGAAGAAAATAAAAATCTCCTGAGAATAACGGATGTCTTAGGAAGAAAAACCTCCTTTAAAAAGAATAAAATCCTTTTTTATCTATTTGATAATGGGGAAGTGGAACAGAAAATTGTTGCTGAATAAGATTTACCTTAATCTTATTCCTACTTTTGCATTAATTATAATTTTCTATGAGTCATTTTTCTGATATTAACTTAAATAAGCAATTACAAAATGCGGTTTCTGATTTGGAGCTTACAAAACAAACTCCAATTCAGGAAAAGACTTTTTCTGAAATACTTAGTGGAACGGATATAGTTGGAATAGCACAAACAGGTACTGGTAAAACAATTGCGTATTGTTTGCCTCTTTTGCAAGAATTAAGTTATTCAGATCAAAAGAATCCTAGAATTTTAATCTTAGTTCCTACCAGAGAATTAGTAGTTCAGGTAGTAGAAACTATGGAAAGTTTAACTGAATATATTAGTTGTAGAATAGTAGGTGTATATGGAGGTACAAACATAAATACTCAGAAAATAAAATTGCAAGATGGAGCAGATGTTGTGGTTGCAACCCCAGGAAGATTATACGATTTAGCACTCTGCAGAGCTTTACAACTTAAGGGAATAAAGAAATTAGTGATTGATGAGGTAGATGTAATGTTAGATTTAGGTTTTCGTTTTCAACTTATAAATATATTTGAACTTCTTCCAGAAAGAAGACAAAATATAATGTTTTCAGCTACTATGACGGAAGAAGTTGATGAACTAATTTCTTCTTTTTTTAGTAGATCAAAAAGAGTTCAAATAGCACTAAGTGGCACTCCTCTTGACAATATTTCTCAGATAAAATATTCAGTACCTAACTATTATACAAAAGTAAATTTATTAGTCCATATTTTAAGGAATAAGGAAGAATTGAAAAAGGTTTTAGTTTTCGTGTCATCCAAAAAAATTGCTGACCGATTATTTGAAGATTTAGAAGAATTTTTTATTTCAGATATTGCGGTTATTCATTCTAATAAAAGTCAGAATTACAGGTTTAAATCTATTAAAAAGTATGATGAGGGAACTTGCAGAATACTAATAGCAACTGATATAATTGCTAGAGGTATGGATTTAGATAAAATTTCTCATGTTATAAATTTTGATACTCCAATTTATCCTGAGAACTATATGCATCGAATCGGTAGAACGGGACGAGCAGAAGAAAAAGGAAAATCACTTTTGTTTTATACTGATAAAGAGGAGAAATACAAAGAATTTATTGAAGATTTAATGAATTATAAGATTCCAGTTTCAGAAATACCAGAAGAAGTAGAAATAACTCAACAATTAACCGAAGAAGAGCGTAAATCAAATGGAAAGAATTTTTACAGGAATGTGAAAAAAGTAGAGGTCGGACCTTCTTTTCATGAAAAGAAAGAAAAGAATAAGAAAATAAATGATAGAGATAAGTGGAAGAAAGAGAGAAGAGTAAAATACAAGAAACCAAAAAGCAGAGGAGATAAAGGAGTAAACAGAAGAAGAAAATAATTTACTACCTTTAGCAAAAATGCAACTATGAAACGAATCTTATTTATTTTTACTACACTACTTTCTACGCTTTCATTTTCGCAAATTATATTCAGCCCTGAAGTTGAAATTTCAAATCATTTTACTGGTTACGGAAGACCAAGAATGGCTTTAATGGCAAACGACATGCCTATTATTATCTGGTTTAATGAGGTGTCTAATCAAACCATAAAGATTAGTAGACAAATTCCACAAGGTATTTTTACTCCTCCTGTTGATATAGTTGGTTCTGATTTGGAACCTATTGGTTTTATAGGTCCGGAAATTGCGGCAAAAGGAGATACTGTTTATATTACTTTTATTTGTGGGATAGCAAATAACTCTATCATGATTAAGAAATCTTTTGATGGAGGACTTACTTTTTCAGATACGATAAGGGTTTCTCCAAATGATAATAATTTTCAATATTACATGCCAAATATTGAGGTAAAAGATGATGGAAATCCTATTGTAAGTTACATGAAATGTACTCATAATGATACAGACTTTGAACAAATAGTAAATATTTCTATGGATTTTGGATCTACTTTTGATAATGAAGTAAATGCTTCAGAATTAGCTCCTGGAGAACCTTGTGACTGTTGTAAATCAACTATTGTTACTAAGGGGAATAATGTTTATTTACTTTTCAGAAACAATGAAGTTAATGTAAGAAATACTTACATTTCAAAATCTACTGATGGTGGAATTTCATTTACTGCTACACAAGATTTAGACGATTTGAATTGGATTATTAATGCTTGCCCAACATCATCTCCAAATGGAGTGTTAAATGGTGATTCTATTTTAGTGGCAAGTAGAAGTGGAGCTACTGGAGTAAATCAAGTGTATTATTCAAATGTGAACTCAAATAATCTACAAAAGAATTATTATAGAACAATTGATGAGATAGGGTCGGGATTGCAAGATCAGGTTGAGGTTGCTGGAGAGGGAAATATATTAGGAATTGTATGGCACGATAATAGAAATATGAATAATGCTTGTTATTTATCTTACACTATAGATGGAACTAATAATATTGGAGGATCTATTGAAATGTCAAATTCTATGATAGGACACAAAAAATTTCCAGATATTGAATATTCTAATGGTAAGTTCTATTTTGTTTACCAATATAACTCTGGGTATTCTATTGTCTATAAAGAGTTAGATTTATCTAATATCAACAATCTTAATCTTCCTACCACATCTTCTAATTCAATAGTGATTAGTACTACTGATTTTCAAGGAAAGAGATGCAAACTACAAAAAAACATGCCATACCTCAATATTTATCAAGATGGTAGAGTTGAGAAGAGAGTAACAATAGAATAAAGATTATTATTTTCTGTATTTACTGTATGAATATTCTCTTTTCTCTACTTCCATCTGAGTAGATGTAAATTAAAGGAATATTTGGTTTTGGGTTTATTGCTCTTCCATGAATATCAATAACTCTAATTAGTTTTTTGTTATTAGTAACTCCACTTATATTAGTGGGAAAACAATTGTTATTAAATGATGTCCAACTGTCTACAGCAAAGTTATATTCACAATAAGCGACATCATCAACATCAATACAAGTTAAACTAGGGTTGTTGATTGACATAAAATACCACAATCCACTATTGTTTCCGTTTCTTAAATCTATAGATGTAAGGTTGTTGTTGGAACAAGTTACTTCGAAAAGTTGTGTATTGTTTACTAGGTTTAATGTGGTTAAATTATTGTCGTAACAAAATAAAGATTGTAGAGCAATAAAACTTTCAACTCCTGTCAAGTCAGAGATGTTATTATTATTAATCATAAGTTCTGTTACTGTATCAATAGCAGAGGTTTCAACAAAACCGTCAATCAGAAAGTCATAACCAGAGTTTATTAGAGCCTGTTCAAAATTTACATCTGGTATAGACGTATATTGACTGAAAGAAGACAAGGGAATTAGTAATAGTAACAGTAATTTTTTCATAGTTGATTGGTTTTATCTTTTAAACGGAAATTATTGTTTCAATTTCTACAAAACTAACATTTTTCTGCACATTTCTCTCCATCAATAGCTGCTGAAATAATACCTCCAGCATACCCTGCTCCTTCTCCACATGGAAAGAGTCCTTCAATCTGAGGGTGTTGGAAGGTGTTTTTATCTCTAGGAATACGAACAGGAGAGGAGGTTCTGCTTTCTGGAGCGTGTATTACCGCTTCATTGGTTAAATATCCCTTCATTTGTTTACCGAATTGTTTAAACCCTTCTTGTAAATTTTTATTAATAAAATCAGGTAATACTTCTGATAATTTAGTTGAAGTAGTTCCAGGAAAATATGAGGTTTCTGGTATGTCTGTAGATTGTTTGTTGTTGGTAAAATCAACCAATCTTTGTGCTGGAACTTTTTGAGTTTCTCCTGCCAATTTCCATGCTTTTTGTTCTATTTCTTTTTGAAATTGAATTCCAGCTAATGGTCCAAATTCTTTATATTTTACAAAATCTTCTAACTTTAATTCAACTACAATCCCTGAGTTAGAAGTTTTAAAATCTCTTCTGGAGGGAGACCATCCATTGGTTACTACCTCTCCAGGACTAGTAGCACAAGGAGCTATGATTCCACCAGGACACATACAAAAAGAATAAACTCCTCTGCCATTTACTTGTTTTGCAAGCGAGTAGGGTGCAGGAGGTAAATATTCTCCTCTATCTTCACATTTATATTGTATCTGATCTATTAATTCTTGTGTGTGTTCTACTCTAACACCAATTGCAAATTCTTTTACCTGTATTTCTATTTCTTTTTTATAAAGTAGTTCAAAAATATCTCTTGCCGAATGCCCTGTAGCTAATATTACTTTATTTGAGTTTATTGTATTATCTGAAAGTAGTTTTACTCCATCTACTTTATTATTTTTTAAAATAATATCGGTCACGCGAGAATTGAACAAAATCTCTCCTCCGTACTCCAAAATTGTCTCTCTGATTTTCTGAATAATTTGTGGAAGTTTGTTTGTTCCAATATGAGGATGAGCATCTACTCTTATTTCTGGTGTAGCTCCATGCATAATAAGTACATCTAATACCTTGTTTACATCACCTCTTTTCTTACTTCTGGTATAAAGTTTCCCATCTGAGAAAGTTCCTGCACCACCTTCACCAAAACAGTAGTTAGAATCCTTATTTACAATATGTTCTTTTGTTAGTTTTGCTATATCTTTTCGTCTTTCTTGAACTGATTTCCCTCTTTCAATTACAATTGGTTTTTTACCTTTCTCTAATAGTTTTAAAGCAGCAAAAAGTCCAGCCGGTCCAGCTCCAATAATTATAATTTCTTCTTTTCCGTTTGCATCTTTGTATGCAGGAAGATTTTCTTTTTCTTTTACATGTTTTTCTGATACACAAACTCTTAGCTTTAGATTGATTTTCACTATTTTCTGTCTAGCATCTGTTGATCGTTTTAATATTTCTAGATGAGTTATTTCAACTTCTTCTATTTGCAACTTTTTTGCAACTATATTTAATAGTAATGCTCTTTTAGAAGCTTCTTCTGGTGATACTTGTATTTGTAAATCTTTAATCATACTACAAAAATACATTCTTTACTATGAAAAAGTAATATTGTCACAATTAGTTTTTTATTAGGTATTCATTTAGAATGTATCTATATTTGTAAAAATTAAAATACAATGAAAAAATTAGTTTTCTTATTATTTATTATATGTTATTCTATTTCCTCTTTTTCTCAGGAAAATAGAATTGTATTAAAATCAGGAACTTTTAAAACAGATTATTATTTTGATTTAAATATTTCAGATAATGACAACTATCGAATGTTATTCTTTAATCAAATTCCTAACCAAAAACAAAAGAATGAGTTACAAAAGTTAGGAGTGGAGTTTTTGTATTATTTACCTAAAAATATTTATGTTGTAAGTTTTAGTCAAAATATATCTGAAAATCAACTTAAAAAATACAATATAATTTCAGTTGTCAAAATAAAATCAGAATATAAAATTGATTATAAAATTCAGAGTAATAATTTTCCTAAATGGGCTTTGAAAAATAATAAACTTTATATAAAGTTACTACTTTTTAAAGATGTGATAATTCCTGATGTGTTAGAAGAGATTAGAGTTTTATCTGAATCAATAGAAGATTTAAATGAATTTTCTAATTCGGTTACAATATCTATTATTCCTAGTAATTTAAATTTGTTTTCAGAACTAAATTATGTTTCTTATATTGAAGCAATTGACCCTCCATCAGAAAAAGAGAATAATGAGGGAAGAACATTACATAGGTCGAATGTAATAAATACTAATTTCTCTACTGGTCGTCATTATGATGGTAGTGGTATAAATATTATGATGCAAGATGATGGAGTTATTGGTCCTCATGTAGATTATAATGGTAGGGTAGATCAATCTAATTGTTCAGGTTGTAGCACTTCAAATTCTAATGATCATGGAGATCATGTGGCAGGAACTATTATGGGAGCAGGGAATATTGATCCACAAGCTGCAGGAATGGCAAATGGAGCATTTTTGTATGTATACTCTTCATCCAATAATAATTATTATGATGTGCCTACAATCTATCAGAATAATGATGTAATTATTACCTCAAAATCCTATTCAAATGGATGTAATGCAGGATATACTTCACTATCTCAAGATTTAGATGAGCAAATAGTACTATATCCTTCATTATCTCATGTTTTTTCTGCCGGAAATGATGGTAATTCTGATTGTGGTTATGGAGCGGGAAGTAATTGGGGAAATGTAACTGGAGGACATAAACAAGCTAAAAATGTAATTGCAGTTGCAAACTTAAATGGAATTGGAGATCTTGCTTCTTCTTCTAGTAGAGGTCCCGCAGCAGATGGAAGAATAAAACCTGATATCGCTGCAAAAGGAACTTCTGTTTGGTCAACCATACCATCATATAGTTATGGTAATAAAACAGGCACTTCTATGTCATGCCCTGGTATAGCAGGTGTTATGGCACAATTATATCAAGCTTATAAAGATTTAAATGGAGGAGTTAATCCATCTTCTGATTTAATGAAATGTATTTTACTTAATTCTGCAGATGATATAGGAAACCAAGGACCAGATTTTAAACATGGTTGGGGAGAGGTAAATGCATATCGCGCTGTGAAACTTTTAGAAAATGGAAATTATCTTACAGATTCTATTATTCATGGTTCTGTAAATTCACATATAATTGATATTCCAAATGGAGTTTCACAAGTAAAAATAATGACTTATTGGCACGATAAAGAAGCTAATACATCCTCTCTAATTGCCCTTGTGAATGATATTAATTCTTCTTTAGATTATTTACCTCTTGGAGTAAATTACAATCCATTAGTTCTAGATCCAACTCCAAATCAATCGGCACTTAATTCTGTTGCGGTTCCTGGTATAGATAATATAAATAATATGGAGCAAATTGTTATTGTTAATCCTATTCAAGGTAACTATACTTTAAACATTAATGGATTTAGTATCCCATACGGACCTCAAAAATATTCAGTTACATACGAATTTATTACTGATGATATTGAACTAACCTATCCTATTGGAGGTGAAGGGTTTGTTCCTGGTGAAACAGAAATATTAAGATGGGATGCCTCTGAAGGAAATACTTCATTTACTTTAGAATATTCTACTGATGGAGGTAGTATTTGGAATACTATTACAACTAATGTAAATGCGGATGACAGGCACTATAGTTGGAATGTCCCAAATACAATCACTGAGCTAGCAAAAGTTAAAATTACCAGAGGAAATTTTACTGATGAAAGTGATGAAAACTTTACAATTGTTGGAGTGCCACAAAATATTATTGTAGATTGGATTTGTCCAGATTCTGTGTATGTTTCCTGGAACACAGTTAGCGGTGCCTCGTCTTATGAAGTGAGCATGCTAGGTAATATTTATATGGATTCAATGACTACAAATACAAATACAAATGCATTCTTTCTAAATCCGAATTCTTCAGTTACGGATAGCTGGTTCTCAGTTTGCGCAAAAGTAAATGGAAAAAAGGGGAGGAGAGCTGTAGCTGTAAATTCACAACCAACTAATAATGGATGTGTTGCTCCACCAATTGCAGACTTTTATGTTTCATCATTATCATCTTGTTCAGGGGAAATTACATTTTTTGATTTGAGTCAGAACCAACCAAATAATTGGAGTTGGGATTTCGGAGATGGAAACACTTCAAATTCACAAAACCCTACTCATACTTATCAAGGTAGTGGAAGTTATTCAGTACAATTAATAATTTCAAATAATCTGGGTGCAGATACTGTTTTTTACCAAAATATTATGACTGTAAGTTATAATCCTGCTCCTATAACCTATAACGATACATCTTATGTAAACCCATCTTCATTTATTCTAAGTAGTCCTTCAAATAATGTAAAATGGTATGCAGATACTTTAGGAAGTTCTTCTTTATATTCCGGAGCAAACTTTACTACTCCAATTTTAACTCAGAACACTACTTATTACGCTAAAGACTTTGGAGGACCTACAGTATTTGGTGGTCCCTTAGATAATACCATTGGTGGAGGAGGATATTACAATAATGATAGACATCTGTTCATTGATTGTTATACTCCTTCTAAATTGATTTCTTTTGATGTATATGCTGGAACATCACAGTCAATAACCTTTGAGTTAAGAGATGATAACTCTCAAGTTTTGGAAGATACTACAATTACGGTTCAGTTAGGACTTAATACTTTGAATGTAGACTTTAATGTTCCATCTATGAATGATTTAGAATTAGGAATCTCTACCGGAAATTCTGATTTATATAGAAATAGTTCAGGAGCTTCTTATCCTTATCCGATAGGTAACCTAGCAAGCGTTACAGGACACAATTCTCCTTGGGGAGATCCTGAATATCATTATTTCTTCTATAATATAAAGATGATGGAAAATTGTAATTCAGAGTATGCGGAGGCTACAGCAGTATTTATGACTCCTCAATCTATTGAGGAAAATAGTCAGATAATAAATGTTTTTCCAAATCCTACATCTGAATATATTAATATTGAAAGTGTTAATAATATAGATGAAATTAGAATTTTTGACATTCAATCAAGAGTAGTTTTTTCTGAGACCATAAACTCCAAAACAAAGAAAATTAATATCTCAAATTTTAGTACAGGAGTATATATAACAGAGATTGTAACAAACAATATTGTTATAAGAAAAGAGTTTGTCATAAGTAATGATAAAACAAAATAAAATACTAATTCTATTCTTTGTAATTTCCTCTGTTTCTTATTCTCAGAAGCTAACACTAAAAGATTATGTAATAGAAGAAGGAGATACTATTTTACTTTCAGATATTCCTGTTATAGAAATTATTACATTTAAGGATGCAAAGGAGAAAGTAAGGTATAATAGACTAAAAAGAAAAGTTTTGAAAGTTTATCCGTACGCTATTTACACAAAGAATAAACTGAAGGAAATTGAAGAGGAACTTTCAGAAATAAAGAGAAGAAGAAAAAAGAAACAACATACTAAAAAAGTATCGTCTTTTCTGAAAGAGGAATTAGGAGAGAAGATGAAAAAACTTACTAGGACAGAAGGAAATATATTAGTGAAGTTAATTTATAGAGAAACAAATATCTCTACTTATAAATTATTAAAAGAGTACAGGGGGTCTGTAAATGCTTTCTTTTGGCAAACTACGGCTAAAATGTACGACAATAACCTAAAACAAGAATATGACCCTGTAAATAATAGGGAGGACATGTTAATAGAACATATTATTATAAATGCAAAATTAGAAGGGAAGTTGTGAAGATTCCTTGCTAAATAGTCTAGATCTTAAAATATCATTTAAGATTACTCAATAATTATCTTCTTTTCTACTGTTCCGTCATTGTATATGTAGAATAGTGTGGTGTTTCGTTTTTCGTTAACTTCTCTTCCTAGTATGTCTGTTATTTTAAGAAGTTTTTTGTTATAATTCTGTTCTTCTATTGCAGTTACTTCACAAACAGCAATACAAGCAGCTTGAGTAGGGTATATTCCGTTTCCTGTTCCTGGATCAACACAATTCCCCTGTACGTCACAATCCCAAGTTGGTGTAATTGTTATGTTCACTGGATTAGAACTTGCTACACATCCATTTGTATCAGTTATAGTGAGAATATAAGATCCAATTTGTGTTGGGATAAAATTTGCTGTTGTACCTACAGAAAGACCAGCTAATGTCCAGTTATACGAATATCCTGGAGTTCCTCCAATAACTGTTGATTGAAGTTGATTTCCATTTTGGGTAACTGATACTATTATCTGTGATGGAGATAAGATTGTAAAAGAGGTAGTTCCAAAAGTTCCTTGTGCATCTGTGATACTAACATTATATGTTCCTGCATTTAAATTATTAGGGTTTACTCCAAACCAATTAGTAACATACGGAGCTACCCCTCCACTAATACAAGCAGCAGCTGTTCCATTTGAATCTCCAAAACATTCTACATTTGTTGTAACTGTATTTACTGTAAGTGCGCCTGGTTCAGTAGCATCAAAACTTCCCGCTTCAAAGAATACTCCAGAATCATGTGAGTCATCACTACCATCTGCAATAGCTAATTTTATGTGGTAAACATTACAAGGAATAACAGCAGCTGAGGCTGTAAATACATCTGTATATCCATTAAAAGCAGATACTGTAGCTGCACTATCATGGTTGTAATATTGACTATTAAGAGTGTTATTAACAGTAGAGATGGTAATTGGTAAAGATGGATTTGAGTTTGGAACAACAGCAATGTTAATAGCTCCACCAGGAAAAGCGGGAGGTGAGGCATATGGGCCGGTTATTCCAGGTCCAGAAATTAAAAAGGCAAAAACATCATTATAGTTGGAATTTACAAAAGTTAAATATTCTTCTGATGCAAAAACATAGTTGAATGTAACCGTATCAGCAGATGGTACAAAATCAAACTCCAGAATAGCAGCGTCTCCTGTAGAAGATACTGTGAAAGTTTGTCCTATTAATCCTGGAACAGAATTTGCAATTGTTAGTAAATCTGGATCTGAATTCCCCATCAATGATGTTGAAAGAAAGTAGGTGTCTAATGCTGGAGTTGAGTCAATAATATTCCATGCAGAATCATAAATATAATCCCACCAAGGAAGAGTGTCTGATCCAGTATTTCCGATAGAATCTACACCACCAGTTGACAAAACAAATCCACTATCAATACCAATTAATCCCATTGGATCTTTAAAGAATCCAATCTGAGAAGAATCTCCTATATAGCTATGATTTGATGTTAGTACACCATTCCCAATAAGTACATTGTCAATTAAATAAGATGGGTCATTAAAGTTCCCAGTAGTATTTATTTGTACTTGAGCAACGGATAACAGGGTGGTTGTACAAAATAATGATAGTAATATATTTTTCATAAGTTTTATTTTTTGTAAAAATAGGGTTTATTATTTTAGTGTAGATATATTGTTTATTCAGATTATAAAATTAATTATCTATTAATGATTCTCCATTTAGATTTGTGGTGAGTATACTGCTCATATAATCAAAAAAAGGTCGTATTACCTGAAATGAATGTAACACTGTTTTATAAAATTTTTTATCTATAACCTCTTTATTTTTAAATTTCCTTAGTAGTATGAAGTCCTTCTTATTTATTAATGTAATATTTGGATGGTTCTTGTTAAATCCTTTTGGGGCTTTTTTTAGTGAATGTCTCTTGTAAAACCCTCCAAATGTTTCTTTAATATCTTTTGTGTTTAAAATCTCAGTAATAGTTTCTCCATCCAATTCAAACTCTTTTCGTATTCTGAGTAAATCCTCTTTATTTGGTTGCCAAAAACCAACTGCCAAAAATGAACCATCAGGAGTTATTTCTAAATGATATCCTCCTCTAAGGGATTTAGTTGCTCTTTTGTAACCACAACTTCTGTATGTTTTATAAGGTGATTTATCTTTCGAGAAACGAATATCTCGGTAAATTCTGTAAACTTTCATTCCCTCCAAATCGTCTTTAGTTGAAAGTTCTTGAAAAACAGAGGTGAAAAAGGATTTTATTTTCTCTTCTTCCTCTAAATAATAATCTTTATTTTTAGCAAACCACTCTCTGTTATTGTTGTCTTTTATTTTGTTTAGAAACTTAAAGATAGAAGGATTTACTTGAGGATCCATATTTACAGATTTAGAGAATTAATTAGTTCATCATCTGCAAGGCTGGGTATACTTACTTTTAAGTTAGGTTCCATTTCCATAGCTCTTCTTATAGCAAAATTAGCTTCTTTGTTTCTAGCCCAGCTTCTTCTGCTTATTCCGTTATTTACATCCCAAAAAAGCATAGACTTTAATTTTCTATCTGAATCTTTACTACCATCTAACATCATGCCAAAACCACCATTTATAACTTCACCCCAACCAACACCACCACCATTATGGATTGAAACCCATGTAGCTCCTCTAAAACTATCTCCAATAACATTTTGTATTGCCATATCAGCAGTAAATTGGGATCCATCATAAATATTTGAAGTCTCTCTGTATGGAGAATCTGTGCCACTAACATCATGATGATCTCTTCCTAAAATTACGGGTGCAGAAAGTTCTCCACTATTAACTGCATTGTTAAATGCTTCTGCTATTTTCATTCTTCCTTCAGCATCTGCATAAAGTATTCTAGCTTCAGATCCAACTACCAATTTATTCTCTCCGGCAGCTTTTATCCAGTTTATATTATCGTTCATTTGTAATTTTATCTCTTCAGGGGAAGTTGACATGATATTTTCTAAAACTTCAGTTGCAATTCTATCTGTAATTTTCAAATCTGTTAAGGAATTTGAAGAACATACCCAACGGAACGGACCGAAACCATAATCGAAACACATTGGCCCCATAATATCTTGTACATAAGAAGAATATTTAAATCCTCCCTTTTCGTTTAGTATATCTGCCCCTGCACGGCTTGCTTCTAACAAGAATGCATTTCCATAATCAAAAAAGTACATACCTCTTTCTGTAAGGGTGTTTATTGCATTTGTATGACGAACCAATGTTCTTTGTACTTCTTTTTTGAATTGTTCAGGATTATTAGTCATCATATTGTTTGCATCTTCAAAACTCACCCCAACAGGGTAGTATCCACCTGCCCATGGGTTGTGTAAGGAAGTTTGGTCGGAGCCTAATTCAATATCTATGTTTCTTTCTACCAACCTTTCCCAAAGGTCAACAATGTTTCCATCATAAGCAATAGATACAGCTTCTTTGTTTTCTCTGGCTTGTATGGCTCTATCAATTAATTTATCTAAGTCTTTATATACTTCATCTACCCAACCTTGTTTGTGTCTTTTAGAAGTTGCTTCTAGATTTATTTCTGCTACTATACAAATTCCTTTAGCTATAACTCCTGCTTTTGCTTGAGCTCCACTCATTCCTCCTAAACCTGAAGTAACAAATATTTTACCACTCATATCTATTGCAGAAGAATCAATTTTTCTCGAAGCATTTAGAATTGTAATAGTAGTTCCATGAACAATACCTTGAGGACCTATATACATAAAACTACCAGCAGTCATTTGTCCGTATTGAGTAACTCCAAGTGCATTAAATTTTTCTAAGTCTTCTGGTTTTGAGTAGTTTGGAATCATCATTCCATTTGTCACTACAACTCTTGGGGCATCTTTATGTGATGGAAATAATCCCATTGGATGACCGGAATATAAAACTAAAGTTTGTTTATCTGTCATTTCTGCTAGGTATTGCATACAAAGTAGGTATTGTGCCCAATTTTGGAAAACGGCACCATTTCCACCATATGTAATTAACTCGTGAGGATACTGAGCAATATCATAGTCTAAGTTGTTGGATAACATCATCATTATTCCAGCAGCTTGCTTACTTTTATGAGGGAATTCTTCAAAATGACGAGATTTTATTTCATAATCTGGTCTATATCGGTACATATAAATTCTACCATATTTTTTCAGTTCATCTGCAAATTCTTGTGCAAGTTGAGAATGTAAGTTTTTAGGGTAATATCGTAGTGCGTTTTTTATTGCAAGTTTCTTTTGCTGAGTTGTCAGTATATCCTTTCTTTTTGGAGCGTGACTAACAGAAGTGTCGAACTCTTTTTTTTGAGGTAACTGTGTAGGGATACCTTGTAAAATAGATTTTTTTATATTAATCATTTCTTTTTATCTTCTTTCTTATATGGACAATGTTTGCAGTTGTTTTCGCAACAGTAACCTCTATTTAAATGGTATTTTTCAGTAAAAACTACATACCCTTCTTTGGAATAATAATATTCATCTTTTTCTAGATTTTGTATGTTAGAGAACTCTTTCATATACTTGCAAATTTACGATATTTGCGTGAATGAAAATCAAAACTAAAGAAATATCCCATCCTATTTTAAAAGAGAAGGAAATAAAACTTTTTATAAAGAGAATAGATTTGATTCATACTTTTATATCAGGTAATAAATGGTATAAATTGAAATATAATTTACTAGAAGCAAAAAAACAAAATACAAATACTGTTTTAACTTTTGGTGGTGCTTATTCTAATCATATATCAGCAACATCTTTTGCTGCAAAGGAAAAAGGATTCAAAAGTATAGGAATAATTAGTGGGGAGGAAACTTTACCATTAAATGACACTTTAGATTTTGCCAAAAAACAAGGAATGTCAACACATTATGTGAGTAGGAGTGATTATAGAAAAAAATACACAGATGATTTTATAGATAAATTAAGAGAAAAATTCGGTAATTTTTATTTAGTTCCAGAAGGAGGGACAAATGAACTTGCTGTAAAAGGTGCTCAGGAAATCTTAGATAGAAATGACACTCAAGATTTTATTTGCACTGCAATAGGTACAGGGGGAACTATTTCAGGAATTATTAATTCATCTTGCGACAATCAGAAGGTTTTAGGATTTCCTGCTATAAAAGGTGGTGAAGATTTAGAAAAGGATATATCTGAATGGACAAACAAAGAGAATTGGAAACTTTTTTCAGATTATCATTTTGGTGGATATGCTAAAATATCGGAGGGTTTAATCCATTTTATTATGGATTTTTACAATATACAAAATATTCCTTTGGATGCTGTCTATACCGGAAAAATGATGATGGGTATTTTGGATTTAGTAGCTAAAGATTACTTTGCAAAAGGAAGTGAAATATTAGCAATTCATACAGGAGGATTACAGGGAAATATTGGTTTTAATAAAAGGTTTGGGTTAAATCTTCCTCATAATCTCTAACTTACTGTTGTCTTTCCAAGTTCCTGCTGTAAAGTCAGGAATTTTTATTGATTGACTATTAGTAGCAACAGAAAGTTCGGAAAGTGGAGTGATAGAACTCCACATTACACTATCGTACAAATTTATATCTAGTGGTAGTCCTAAATTAAGGCATCTTACCAATCGGTAAATCATTACAAAATCCATGCCTCCATGCCCTTGTTTGAATCCTTTACTTATTTTTTTTAGTTTGTTTATTATTGGATGTTGGTATTTACTTCTGTATTTTTTATATTCTTCTTCCTTCAACCAATTGTGTCCCCAATATTCTGGTTTTTCTCCTTCAATATATAATCTACTTGGGTATCCGTCGTGCACAGCTTTTGTGCCAACTACTTTATTGATTCTAGAGTAAGGCCTTCCGGTATGAACATCAAATTGTAAAAGAATTGTTTTCCCTTTTTCTGTTTTAATTAGAGTGTTGTTCATATCTCCACATTTATAAGATTGAATAGGATGATTAGCTTGTTTTGCTGCACTACTCAAATTCAATTCTCTACTACTCATTGATGTAAGATGAGAAAATGTATCTCCTCTACCAATATTTAAGTAAAAGGAAATCGGACCTAATCCGTGAGTTGTATAAAAATTACCATTTCTTTCAGCATGTTCGTGTAATCTCCATTGTCCTTCATAATAAGTATCGTGAAGCAGTAGAGCTCTCAAATCATGCAAGTAAGCTCCTTCGGTATGTGTGATGTCTCCGAAAACATCTTCTTGGATCATATTCAGAATCCAAAGTTCTTCTTCATTGTAATTGCAGTTTTCCATCATTAAACAATGTTTTTTAGTACGCTCGGCAGTTTGTATCAAGCTCCAACAATCTTCAATTGTAGATGAAATAGGCACTTCACTTCCAACATGTTTTCCGTTTTCCATAGCGTAGAGTGCCATTGGAGTATGTAAATCCCAAGGAGTAGCAATTATTACCAAATCAACATCATTTCTTTGGCAAAGTTTTTTCCAATCGTTTTGAGTTTTATAATATAGATTTGCTTTCTTTTTTTGCCAAACAGATAATTTTTCCGAAGCAGAATTTACTTTCTTCTCTGTGATGTCGGATATTGCAATAATTTCAGCATGATTATTTTCATGTAAATATTGGAACATTTCTAAAAGAGTATTCCCTCTGTTTCCCATTCCAATAATACCGACTCTTACTTTTTTAATAGGGGAGCAGGAAAACCCAAACATACTTCCGTCAACATCTTTTTTAGTGTTGTTTATTAGTTCTTGAACAGAATCTTCTTCACTAGAAAAACTGTTAAATGGAATTCCTAAAAAGGCAGAAGCTCCGATTACAGATTTAAGGAAATGTTTTCTTTTCATTGCAGAATGTTTATAATTTAGATTTTCCAAATGTATACAATTTATGATAATTATATATTTTAGTGAAATGAAAGTTTTCTGTTTTTTAGTTTCTTTTTTCTGCCTCTATTCTGTTTCTTCTCAAAGCAAATCAGAATTATATATAAAGCAATATTCTGAATTAGCTGTAAGTGAAATGAAAGAATTTGGAATACCAGCATCTATTACGTTATCTCAAGGAATATTAGAAAGCGGAAATGGAGAAAGTTACCTAGCAACTGAGGGGAAAAACCATTTTGGAATAAAATGCCATGATTGGGAAGGAGAGGAGATATATGCAGATGATGATAAAGAGAACGAATGTTTCAGAAAGTATAAAAAGGTACAACAATCGTACAGAGATCATTCTGAATTTTTAACTACACATAGTAGATATTCCTCTTTATTTGAATTGGAAATAACCGATTATAAAGGATGGGCTAAAGGATTAAAAAAGGCGGGTTATGCTACCTCACCAACATATGCGGAGAAATTAATTTCTATTATAGAAAGATATAACTTACAAGAATTTGACCAAGAAGAAAAAGACGAATCTCTAAGAGAAAAGCATTTGTTTGTCACTCATAATTATGGATTTCCTTTTGCTTATGGGATAGGATTAAATTATATGCAAATGGATAAGTATTTTATTAGTACAGATATAAGCTCTTCTTTTGTGTTTAGTGGAGTATCTGTTGGAGGAGGGAAGCATTTGTTTGATAAGTTTTATGCTGCTATGTCAGTAAATGGGATTTATCATGGGTACACTAATAATTACAAACATAAATTAGATGTAGGGATAAACCCAAAGCTTACGTATGTTTTGGACAAGAAAAACAAAAGAATACTAATTAATGCAGGATTTATATATACTCTTGAAGAGATAAAAAACAAGAATATAAGAGCAACTTTTAGTTTAACGTATTTGATAAAGTAGAGAGGATTATGCTTAATAAAAAAACTTTTTCATAAAAAAGTAGTCTCCTTCTTTTGGTTGTTTTTTATCCAAATACCTTTTTATCGCAGTGTTCCAATTTAGTTTTGTAGTTCCATTATCTGTTACAAAAAACACATGATCTGTTTTTACCTTGTTGTAATCATAGTTGTTTTTTTCTAGTTTTAATTTTAGTTTTAAGCTGGCTTTCCGGAATGTCTCGCCTTTAACAAGAGTATATCTTATTTCTCCTAATTCTTTTTGTGTAAGTGTATCTGTTATTGTTGTGTCTTTTAAAAGAGAATTAACAAGTATATTTTGTGTAAGAGTATCTGTTGTTATTGTGTCAATCAAAATAGAATCAATAGGTATGTCTTGTTTCTTTTCAAATTTTAATATTTTGAGATGAGTACTAACCATGGTGTTTTCATCTCTTAATTGATACGATATAATTGTGTTGTTACTGTCTTCTGATGAAGTAATATCTGAATAATAATGTAGTCCATACTTTGCAGACTGGTATCTTTTGTAGTCTGAGTATACAGGATTATTTTCTAAGATATTTCCTGTGTCCAAACTAAGATATAGGTCATATAATTGTGTTGTGTCTGACGAAAAAATAAAATAATCACTAGTAGATAAATAATAGTTATTGTTTTCTGTAAATAACTTGTCTGCAAGTAGTTGAAATAGGTTGTCTAAATTTGTTTTGTAATAATTTCTTTTCTCAGTAATATATGTTTCGGTAGAATCATTTATATGATTTAAGATGCTGGATACATTATGTGGTTCGTTAGTTTTCAGATAATAATAAGTAGTATTGTTGGTTGTGAAAAACCCTACTTCTTTAATATAGTTCGCTAGTTCAGATAGGTTAAAATTATAATCAGAATTTAACATTTTGTATATGGAATCCCAATTGTTAAAATTATTGTTGTTTTTCAGATAAGTTTTATAATTATTGAAAGTAATTTTTTTGTACGACATACTTAAAAATTCTGAAGTAGAAAGTGGAGCAATTTTATCAATACTAACATCTATCTTTTCCTGATGTCTTAAGATGTTTATGAAACTTGTGGAGTCATTATCATATTTTATAGTAGAGTCGCCTATCATTGAGTTTAGATCCTGAAGAGGTATATCTTTTTCTAGAATTCTAAACATTAGATTAGCAGTGTTTTCTGTATTATTGTTAGGATTTGTGTTTTCTACATCATTATAAGCTCCTTTATAAACCCAGTATATAATAACAGTTAAACACACTATTATTACTCCAATATTTCTGATTCTTTTATTCATAAACACAATAAATAAGTTTGAAACAAAATTATTAAAATAGCTCTATCTGATTTGTTAGTAAACGGAAACTTTTCCTATGGTATTTGTTAGCACCGAATTTTTTTATTGATTCTCTGTGCTTTTTTGTTGGGTATCCTTGGTTAGTTTCCCAAGAATATTGAGGAAATTCCTCCGATAAATCTTTCATTATCTTATCTCTTGCGGTTTTTGCAATAACAGATGCAGCAGCAATACTCATGTATTTTGCATCTCCTTTTATAATGCATTTATGTTCTACTTTTTTATATTTATTAAATCGATTTCCATCAATTAAAAGTAGTTCGTATTTGTTAGAAATCTGATCTATAGCTCGGTGCATTGCTAGAAAAGATGCGTTTAGTATATTTATTTTATCAATTTCCTTTGGAGATACAACTCCTATTCCGAAAGATATTGCTTCATCTTTTATTATTTTCTCAAGAATTTCTCTTTTCTTCTTACTAAGTTGTTTAGAATCATTAAGTGTTTTATTATTGAAATGCTTAGGAAGTAATACAGCTGCGGCTACAACCGGACCAGCTAAGCATCCTCTGCCCGCTTCATCACATCCAACCTCAATTTTACCAGAAAACCTTTGTTTTAACATTATTTCTTAAAAAGCCCTCTATCGTTTTTATCTTTATCAATTTCAGGAAGAGATTTATTAGTTCTGATGTCAATATCTTCTTTAAATATCCATTCTCCGTTTTTATACAGAAAGCAATCATAACTTCCGTCTGGAACATAAAACTGATTGAATCCTTCTTGATTCTCTTTTAACGGAACTAGATGATCTAATACAATTCGGTTCTTGTGTTCATCAAAATTTACACTTGCAGAAGTATTTCTATTGTACTCCACCACTATTCTTTTTGTAGTGTCTTCTCCTTTTATAAATATGTCTTTTCCCAAGGTTACTTTCTGATTTTTTATATCTAATACATCAATTATCTTTATTATAGATTCTGGATTGTTTCCATTCCATGCAAGTAGGGTATAGTGTTGATTGTTTCTCTTTTTCGGAGAAATAATTTTGTAGTATAAAGATCCATACCAATTTTCATTATTATAGATTGTTGTTTCAAAATTAAATAAATCAGTTTCTGTATGTTTCAATTCAATTATCTGATTGTATCCGTTGTCAGAATTTGGAAGGATAATAAAAGCAAAATACTTACTTGCTCCATTTCCTTTAGGAAGAATCCAGTTAAATAAGCGGAAGGAATTATCTTCAGGATTTAATCTGCTAATAGTTTTTAGATCATTGAAAGGATAATCGTAAGATTTTTTATACTTCATTACTTCCTTTAACTCTGATATAAAACCAATATTTGATTTCTCTCTTATTTCCAGAGTCTCTCCATACATTATATTATTTGATAATACTAATAGAGTGTCTTCATATTCTTTTATCACCTTATCGGAGATGTTTTGTGCAGAAAGAAACATAGAAGAGAGGATAAAAATGAAAGAAAGGAATTTGTTCATTATAATTTTTAATTAATAACTATAAAAAGTAAACTAATATTACTTTTGTACAAAGATATTACATAAAATGAACTTAGAAGAACGAATAGATGCTTTTGTACAATTAGGAAAATTTCTTTCAGGACTTTCAGAAGAATCACCAGCTTTTATGGGAAAGGAATTAGAAAAATTAAAAAGTAAAATTGAGGAGTGTGAGATTAGAAATAATTGGTTTACAGAGGACAGTATTAATAACTCCTTATTATCTTTATCTAATCAATTAAGCTCAGATAATTTTAACGCATGGATTACTCCTTATAATTTATCAAATTCAGGAGAGGGTAAAAGAGTCCTACTTGTTATGGCGGGAAATATTCCTTTGGTTGGTTTTCACGATTTTTTGTCGGTAATAGTAAGCGGAAATAAGGCGGTTGTAAAACTATCCTCAAACGATAATATATTATTTCCTTATTTATGGGAAGTACTTTGTGAAATAAATCCTAATTTCTCTAACAAACTAGAATATATTGAAAATTTAAAAGAAAAGAAATTTGACGCAGTAATTGCAACTGGTTCTGATAATTCATCAAAATATTTTGAGTATTATTTTAAGAATATCAGAAGGATAATTCGTAAGAACAGGAGGTCGGTAGCGGTGCTGAATGGAAAAGAAACAGATAAAGAGATGAAAGGACTTGCTTCAGATATTTTTCTTTATTTCGGATTGGGTTGCAGGAATGTATCAAAAGTATTTTTACCAAAAGGGTATAACTTAAATAAATTATTTGAAGTGTTTTTCCCTTTTCAAGATATTGTTAACCATAAGAAATACGGGAATAATTACGATTATAATAAATCAATATTCCTAATGGGAAATAATAAGTTAGTGGAAAACGGATTTCTACTAATGAAAGAAGATGAATCTTTACAATCTCCTGTGTCTATGTTGTTTTATGAGTTTTATGACGATTTAGAGAAGGTAAAGGACTATATTGATGAAAATGCAGATTTGTTACAATGTGTAGTGTCTAAAGAAGATGTAGTAAAAAAGAACACTCATTTTGGAGAAACCCAAAATCCACAGCTTTGGGATTATGCAGATAATGTAGATACTATTGAGTTTTTAACATCAATTTAATTTATTCTTTTTAAAGCTCCTAAATCGGGTAGATTATCCCTCAAATTTCCTTCTAAGTCCAAAAATAGAACGGATTCCGATTGTGTAATATTAAAATCACCAGCAGAATTACATGCAGAGGTTTCTGATAAATGGAAATCAAATAGTTGTTTGCTTACAAATTCTGGATTTTTATTCTTTATAATATTGATATAATCAGAAGTTCCTGTATCTTCATTCGGATCAATTTTCAGAAGGCAATGGTCAAATGTGTAGTTGAAGTTACCAATAGAGTTTTCTTGAAAAGAGATTTCTGTAGATAAGTTTCCATCAATAATACAATTTCCAAAATAAGCATTGTCTAAATCCCGAATATAAATATTTCCATCAGAACCTTCGTAATAATTATTCAATAGGATAGAAGGTGTATTTCTGTGGTCAAAGTTCCAATAGTTTGCAAATGTACAGTGTTTAAATGTGTAGTCTCCACCGATATTGCATACTACCGAATATTGTCCGCATTTAGTAATAATAGTATTATTTACCTCTAGTTTTGCTCCTTGTCCTAAAATACCAATGGCAGACATGTTGTCTATCCTGCAATTATTTATTACAGCAGTAGGGGTATTGTTTCCTACTGTGTCGGCATGTATTGCAATTGTTCCATTTTGCAAATTGCAATAGTTAAACTCATTATTTACACTTCCAGGATATAACCAGATTCTGTCCCATTGTCCCGGCAAGGAATCGTACCAAGAATCTAATCTATCTCCTCTGAAAGTGACTTCATTTCCTAACGTTCCATTTACTCTTATGGTTCCTCCAGAAGAAGAGGAAAAAGGATTTCCTACAATAATCCCTGAGTTTTTATGAAGATACACCGTTGTTCCTTCGTTTATAGTGAGCTGACAATTAGGGTCAACAATAACGTATCCGTAAATTACATGTGGTTTGTCATTGTTCCAAACTTCATTACATTCTAGTTGATGGTAGAAAAATCTAGAAGTATCTTCTCCATCTATAATATCTCCATAAGTATTTGCAGTGTGAAAGTAAGCATCTTGTCCGTAAGCAATTAAATCAATGTTTTGTGTTTTATTACCGGTAGTAAAAATAATAGAATCAGATACCAAATAAGGATTATTTGTGTTGTTTGGATTGATAATCACCTCTAAGAAAACAAACATACTGTCATGTGCAGAAATTTTTATATTTTGTATATTCTTTCCGCTTTCTCCATCTACATTAATCTTAAAATATGCTTCTGAATTACTTCCTAGTCTTACATTTGTTGTGATGTCATAATCATTATTGTTATACACCATAAGTTGTTTGGTTATAGATCCAACAGAACTGAAAATAGTATCAAATATTATGGTGTCATTTGAAAATTGTAAAGTAGCGCTTCCATCAGAAGGTAGGTTTTCTTTTTTACAAGAATATGTGAAAATTATAAGTAAAATTGGGAGGATGTATTTTGTCATTTAAAAGTTTTTGCGGATTCTGTCCAAATCTCTTTTATTGTCTTTTTCTTTTAAGGATTCTCTTTTGTCGAATAATTTTTTTCCTTTTCCAACTGCAATTTCTACTTTCGCTTTTCCTTTATCGTTTACAAAAAGTCGTAAAGGAACTATAGTGACTCCTTTTGTTTTTACTTTTCCATGAATTTTCTCTAATTCTTGTCGATTCAGAAGGAGTTTTCGTTCTCTTTTAGGGTCATGATTAGAATATCCTCTGTTGGAGTATTCAGAGATATGTAGGTTCTTTACCCATAACTCATCTTCAATAAAAACGCAATGCGAATCTGACATATTTACCTGTGAATTTCTGATAGATTTTATTTCCGTTCCTTTAAGCACTATTCCTGCAACGTATTTATCAATAAATTCGTATTCGTGAGAAGATTTTCTGTTCTTTATATTTATAAAATCTTTGGACATAATGATGCAAAGATAATAAAAAGAAGAGTGTTTATCCTAATGCTACATCTAAGCACATCATTACAATAAATCCGGCTATTAATCCCATCGTAGCTAAATCAGTATTGCCTCCTCTTTGACTTTCAGGTATCACTTCTTCTACTACAATAAATATCATAGCTCCTGCTGCAAATGCTAAAGCGTAAGGTAAAATAGGTAAAACCGTCATTACTATTGCAGCTCCTATTACTGCAAATACAGGTTCTACTATAGCTGATAGTTGCCCCCATTTCCATGATTTCCATCTGCTTACACCCATTCTTCTTAAGGGCATTGATACTGCAAACCCCTCTGGGAAATTCTGAATACCTATCCCTATAGCTAGCGCAATTGCTCCTCCTATTGTAAATGCTGAATGGCCATCCATTCCTAAAAGTTCAGGATTTGCAAGAGCTCCAAATGCAACACCAACAGCTAATCCTTCCGGTATATTGTGTAAAGCAATTGCTAATACTAATAATATAGTTTTTCTCCAGTTGGTTTCTATACCTTCTGCTTCTTCTCTTTTTGCAAATATATGTAGGTGGGGGATAATTTTATCTAGTGTGTACAGGAATAAAGCTCCTAAGAAAAACCCAATTGCTGGGGGAAGCCATACTGGCATGTTGCTTAATCCCATTTCATTTTGCATTTCAACATAAGATATTGAAGGAGAAAGGAGAGACCAGAAGCTTGCTGCAATCATTACACCTCCAGTAAAACCAAGAGCGGCGTCTAAAACCTTACGATTTGATGAGTTGAATAGAAACACTAATGCTGCACCAAATGCAGTTAATCCCCAAGTAAATAATCCCGCATATAATGCTTGCATGACAGGATGTTGCACTATGAACCATTTATAGATCTCTAAATTTTCCATTTGTTGTTTAATTAAATTTGAGCAAAAATAGAATAATTTTTTTTAGACAAGCCTAAATTTCATTTAAATATTTAACTAATTTCCTTGTTAAGAACAGGTTGATAAAATATTTATTTTATACCTCAAAATTTTGAATAAATAACTAAAAAGTATACATTTGTAAATAGAAATATATTTAAATTATATTAAATATCTATATTATTATACTAAAAATATATAAATCAGTATAAATAACATATTACCAAGTATATATAATTATTTGGTAAAGTAATGATATAAGATAATTTGATATTATTTTATATAAGATAGAGAATAATTTAGAAGTTAAAAAGACTTCTGTGGTTAACAAATGTAAATTATGAAAAATGCATGAAAGAATAAAGAAATGGATAGATAACAAGGGTTTAAAATCAAGTAGTTTTGCTGATGAGATTGGTGTGAATCGTGCAACTGTTTCACATATTTTATCTGGCAGAAATAAGCCTTCTGTTAATTTTATTGATAAAATGGTTCGATCTTTTCCGGATCTAAACGCAAATTGGTTAGTTATTGGAGATGGTTTTATGAGAAAATCTGATAATGTAAAAGAAGTTCTGAAATTAAGAAATATTAAGAAGATTGTAGTTTTCTATGATGATAACTCATTTGAAGAGTTAAAACCTTAAATAATCAGTACAATATTCTATTTTTGCATAAAACAATTCTGATGTACAAACTTGTCCGATTTTTTCTTTTTCTTTTCAATCCAGAAAAAATACATCATTTTACTTTTTCACTACTTAAGATAGGATATAAGATTCCTTTTAAAGCTTGGAGTTGGAGAAAGATGTTTATCTTAAAAGATAGTAGATTAGAAAGAGAGGTTTTTGGAATACAATTTCCTAATCCGGTTGGACTTGCAGCAGGTTTTGATAAAGACGCTAGATTAATTGACGAACTTTCTTGTTTTGGATTTGGATTTATTGAAATAGGAACTCTTACCCCAAAACCTCAAGATGGTAATCCGAAACCTAGATTATTTCGTTTAAAAGAGGACAGTGGAATAATTAACAGAATGGGATTTAATAACTGTGGGGTAGAAGATGCAATTATAAGATTGAAAAACAGAAAATCAGACATAATTATTGGTGGAAATATTGGTAAAAACAAACTCACTCCAAACGATAATGCTACTGATGATTATATTATTTCCTTTAACTCACTTTTTGATTATGTAGATTATTTTGTGGTGAATGTAAGTTCTCCAAATACTCCTGGTTTAAGAGACTTACAAGAAAAAGAACCTTTAACAAATCTTCTGAATTCTCTTCAGGATATAAATAATAACAAAGAAAAAAGAAAGGCAATACTTTTAAAGATTGCTCCTGATTTAACAAATGATCAGTTAGATGACATTATTCAGATAGTAAAGGATACAAAAATTGATGGTGTTATAGCAACGAACACTACAATTAGTAGAAATGGTCTTAAAACAGATAAAACTAAGGTTGATTCTATTGGAAATGGAGGATTGAGTGGAAAGCCAGTGAGTAAAAGATCGACAGAAGTAATAAAGTATTTATCAGAAAAATCTGATAAAGCATTTCCTATTATTGGGGTTGGAGGTATCCATTCTGAAGAAGACGCTTTAGAAAAACTAGACGCTGGAGCATCATTAATTCAGATATATACAGGATTTATTTATGAGGGACCTTCACTTGTGAAAAGAATTAATAAAGCAATTCTTAAAAGATGAAAATAATAGAATGTCCTAGAGATGCAATGCAGGGAATAAAAGAGTTTATTCCTACAAAAAAGAAGATAGATTACATTAATCAGTTATTAAAGGTAGGTTTTGATACTATTGATTTTGGTTCTTTTGTTTCTCCTAAGGTAATTCCTCAATTAAAAGACACTGCTGAAGTTTTATCAGGATTAGATTTAAGTTCTAGCTCTAGTAAATTATTGTCAATCATTGCAAATATCAGAGGAGCGGAAGATGCATGTAATTTTGATGAGATTAATTATTTAGGATTTCCACTTTCTGTTTCAGAAGAATTTCAGAAAAGAAATACTAATAAAAGTATAAATGAAGCGCTTAATACTGTTGAAGAAATTCAGAATTTGTCAGTTAAAAACAATAAGGAGTTAGTGGTGTATTTATCCATGGCTTTTGGTAATCCTTATGGAGAGAACTATCATCCTGATATTGTTGCAGAACTGACTCATCAATTACACAAAATTGAAATTGAGATAATCGCTTTATCAGATACTATTGGAGTTTCAGAACCTGATAATATTGTGCCTTTATTTAGCACTTTATCTACAGAGTATCCTAATATTGAAATTGGAGCTCATTTTCATACTACTATTGATAAATGGGAAGAAAAAGTAGATTCTGCTTATAAAAATGGATGTAGAAGATTTGACTCTGCATTAAAAGGATATGGAGGATGTCCAATGGCGGATGATGATTTGACAGGAAACATGCCAACAGAAAAACTCATTAGCTATTTTACTGAAGGTTTAGGA
>JABHQB010000037.1 GCA_018695965.1 Flavobacteriales bacterium
CACCCGAAATGTTGTGTATTTGGAAGATGGAGAAATTGCCAGAATAAATAAATCTGAAGAATTAGATATAAAAACAATTTCCAATGTTAAGAAAACACCTTACATACATGAGTTGGAATTGAGTTTGGACTCTATTGAAAAAGGAGGGTTCTCTTCTTTTATGTTAAAAGAAATATTTGAACAACCTAAAAGTATAATTGATACTTTAAGAGGAAGAATTAACCCAACAACCAAAGAAATAACTTTAGGAGGGATTTTAAACTATGAGCAAAAGATAATAAATGCTGATCGTATTATTATTGTTGCTTGTGGTACTTCATGGCATGCAGGACTCATTGGAGAGTATTTATTTGAGGATTTATCTCGAATATCTGTTGAGGTGGAGTACGCTTCTGAATTTAGATATCGTAATCCGATTATTAATAAAAATGATATAGTATTAGCTATTTCACAATCAGGAGAAACAGCAGATTCTTTAGCGGCTTTAGAATTAGCAAAAGAAAAAGGAGCTACTCTTTTGGGAATTTGTAATGTGGTCGGTTCTTCTATTCCTAGGTTAACCCATGCTGGAAGTTATACCCATGCTGGGCCTGAAATTGGTGTGGCCTCAACTAAAGCATTTACTACTCAGATTATAGTACTTGCTTTAATGGCAATTAAAATGGCACATAAAAAAGGTACGATTACAATTAGTAAATATCATGAGATTATTACCGAACTTGAGCTCATTCCTGAGAAGATAGAAAAAATACTGAAGAAAAATGATCAGATTGAGAAGATAGCAGAAAAATTTAAAAATGCAACAAACTTTTTGTATTTAGGAAGAGGGTATAATTTTCCTGTTGCTTTGGAAGGGGCCTTAAAACTAAAAGAAATATCTTATATACATGCGGAAGGGTACCCAGCTGCTGAAATGAAGCACGGACCTATTGCTTTGATTGATGATAATATGCCAATTGTAGTTATTGCAACTAAAAAAGGAAACTACGATAAGGTGGTGAGTAATATTCAAGAAGTAAAAGCAAGAGGAGGAAGATTAATTGCTATTGTTACAGAGGGCGATAAAACAGTTAAAGAATTAGCAGATTACTGCATTGAAGTTCCGGATAGTTTTGATGGATTATCTCCTTTACTAACTAATATTCCTTTGCAGTTATTATCTTATCATATTGCATTGATGAGAGGCTGTAATGTTGATATGCCAAGAAATTTAGCAAAATCCGTTACCGTAGAGTAAGTAAAGGATTCTAGGTTAATCCCTATTCAGTTGGTTTGGTTACTTTGTAGTTAGTTTTTTGTCCATCATTATGGTGATGGTACTTTATTTTTTTAACATTTTCCAATTCAGAATGTTTAAAACAATATGTATTAACTGACTCTTTATTTTTTAAATAAAAAATTTCTTTGTAGTTCTCTTTTTCATACTTATGGAGTTTAAGTTTTATGTCTATTAGATGTCCACCAGAAATGAAGAAAGATATCCCAAATAATAATTTTAACATACTCTAAAACTAACAACCTTCTCCCATGAGAAGTAATTTCCCGTCTCTATCATAGAATTTCAGTTCTTCAACGCCATCTATAATGATAGATTCACGTGTTAATTGACCATTTTCATTATAATATTTCCAGGTCCCATCTTTTCTACTATAACTTCCTGATTCAGTGTATTTGTAAGACCCATGACTATTTATTTGACCATCTTGAAAATAAGACATCCATACCCCTATCATCTTACCTTTTTTATAAAATCCCTCACTCATTAAATTCCCGTTTTTATAGAAATATCTACATGAACCATCTCTAATTCCATCTAAATAATGTATTTGAGATAACACCTGACCATTATCCCAATATTCAATTTTTGTTTCACTCTTTCCAAATCCAATAAGTGGAATAATAAATAATATGAGTAGTAGTTTTTTCATTAGAGCAAACTTACAAAAATATAATTTAATGATTTAGAAGCTCTAAGGCCTTACTAATATAGTCGTCATTCTGGATAAGTATTTTTCGGTAAACTTCCTCTCCCCAAATACTTCTGGCAACTTTTGCTTTTAAAAAGTTTTTTAAATAATCCTCTTGCATTGTGTTTAGAGTAAAATCAAAGTCCTTGTCTTTTTCACTTACAAATTTTACAAAATCAGTATAAATCCCTTTTTCAAACGGCTGCTTTTCAAATACTTTATAGTCTTCTCCAATTTTATTGATGACCGATTTTTTCTCAATCAAACAAAATTCTTCAATCCATCCAAACACATAATTTATCTTTGTAAAAGTCATATTTGTATCCTTAACAATTACAATATCTGGAGTAATTCCACCTCCACCATAAACTACTTTTCCGCTCTTAGTTTCAAATTTTAGGGAGTCCGGATAACTTTCATTCTCCTCTCTTGTGAATTGTTCCAAATAATACTCCTTATCACTTGCTCCGTAAGGTTTTTGTATACATCTCCCTACGGGAGTGTAATATCGTTGTGTAGTTACTCTCACTGCAGAACCATCTGCAAGTTTTACTTCTTCTTGTACCAATCCTTTTCCAAAAGATCTTTTCCCTATAATTGTTGCTCTGTCGTTATCTTGCATACAACCCGCTACAATTTCAGAGGCAGAAGCAGATCCGTCATCTATCAAGATAATCAATTCAATATTTTTTAAATTTCCTTCCTCATCCGAATATACATTTTCTCTTTTTCTGTTTTTACCTTCTGTGTAAACA
>JABHQB010000004.1 GCA_018695965.1 Flavobacteriales bacterium
AGTTACACGATTAATTGATTTTCCTAGACATTTTGTTTGTATTTCTTCAAGGTTTGTGAAATCAAATTCTGCTTTATATCCCGCCATGGATTGAATAAAAATTTCATTTACATCAGGCGATATATCATTAATATCTTTTTTGTTAAACATATTGATTCTGGCAGCATCACCACCTAATTCAAAATCAAAACTTAAAGCAGTGTCTCCTCCAATCTCATGATAATAAATACTAAATCTACTTTTATCTGCAATAGGATTTAAATATAAAATAGTGTTTGAGGCAGTTGCTTCTACATGAAACCCTTTAAAAAACTCCAAAAAAGCAACATTATCAATCATATTAGACCCTCCAGTTTCATTCATTATTATTTCTCCAAAACTATTATCTAATTGTATGTTGATGAAAGATGAAGTTGATGAATCTCCTTCATTAATAAAATAATTTGTAACAAGATTATTTGGATCATAATTAAAAGATTCATCAGAATAGTAATTACTATCTTTATAGATGTCTTCAGATAATTGATAAACATTAATCTCAAGATCTTCACTTTCATTTAAATCTCCATAGTGGTCCGAAATACTATAAGTAAGAAAAACAGAATCTACTTCTATACCATTTATTGCGTCAATATTGTTATTTGGTAGTAACATTTGTGTGCAAAATGAACCTTTATTTTCTCCAAAAATTGGATCGTTTATTTGCCCTAATAGTAGGTTCTGCGATTCGTCAGAACGTAAACTATCTTCTGACACAGTTTTAATTGTAAAGTTATCAATAGAGTCGTTTGTAATAGTAAATCTTGCCGAACCAGGTAAGTCGAGTCCTATAATATCTGGGTCGTTACAGGCAAATAAAACAGCTAATAATATATAGAAAGCTGTGGTTTTATATATGTTCATTATTTTTCTTCAGTAAGTTCTAATTCCTCCTCTTCAACTAAACTATCAAAGAAATTATTGTATTGATCTTCATAATCTTCTTCTCCAGGATACTCCATAAACGGTAGTTCGCTTTTTTTCATACAATCCAACACGTTTTTGTTTATATTTTCAGAACCTTGAATTACGGCATCAGAATAAGAAATAGCAAATTTACTTAGATTCTCAAAAGTAGGATTCCTAAGAAGATCTAAATCAGATTCTTCTAAATTATTTTCATACAATAGTTTCTCTACAATTACTGGGTTAATCGAATTCTGATATTCAGTATCAAATACATTATAAATTACTTTTGTGTCTTTAAATAAAGGATCTTCATTAAATATCTTCTTGATGTACATAGGAATTAAGGAAGAGAACCATCCCTGACAATGAATTATTTCTGGTGACCACCCAAGTTTCTTTACTGTTTCAATCACTCCCTTACAGTAAAACATCATTCTTTCTTCCGTATTTGGCAGAAAATTTCCGTTTTCATCATGGAACATCACTCTTTTAGGGAAATATTCATCATTATCAATAAAGTAAATTTGCAATCTGGCAGATTGAATAGAAGCAACCTTTATTATTAGTTGATGATCAAAATCATCAATTATTAGATTCATTCCTGAAAGACGGATTACTTCATGTAAATTATTTGCTTTTTCCTTAATTACACCAAACTTTGGAAGAAAAACTCTAGTTTCATTTCCTTGTTCAATAGAATGTTTTGGTAGGTTTAATCCTACATTAGACATCTGAGTTTCTGGCAGGTAAGGGTTTATCTCTTGTGAAGCGAATAATATTTTTTTCTTTTCCATAAAAAATCGGTTAGTCTGCAAATTTACGAAATTATATGCTTTTTATCAAGCAATTCTTTATGTTTGCTATTTTGTTAATTTCACAAATGAAAACATTTACACTAAAATCAGAACTTAAATCATATTTAAACGGAATAAGAAAGGATAAAATTGTGTCTTTTATTCCAACAATGGGATCTTTACATGAAGGACACCTTTCCTTATTACAAAAGGCAAAAGAAAGTTCGGATGTAATTGTTTGCAGCATTTTTGTAAATCCTACTCAATTTAATAATCCTTCAGATTTAGAAAAATACCCTAGAACAACTGAGATTGATATCAATATATTAACAGAAAAAAAATGTACTATTCTATATTTGCCAGAAGCATCAGATTTATATCAAGAGAATGAACAAGCAAAACAGTTTGATTTTGGCGGATTAGATAATTTTATGGAAGGAGAGGGGAGAAAAGGTCATTTTAATGGAGTTGCTACAATAGTTGAGAAACTATTTAGAATTATAAGTCCTGAAAAAGCATTTTTTGGAGAAAAAGACTTGCAACAACTTCAAATAATAAAATATATAAGCAAACAATTACAGATTCCTATAGAAATTATTGGTATTCCTACAAAAAGAGAAGAATCAGGACTCGCAATGAGTTCAAGAAATAAATTACTTTCTGAAACAGGGATACAAAAAGCTACCCTAATTTACCAAACATTAAAATATATTAAAGAAAATTCAGATAATTTCACAGTAGACCAGTTAAAGAAAATTGCAATAGAAAAATTTAGTCATCAAACCGATGTGAATTTAGAATACTTAGAAATAGTTTCCTTAGAGAAACTACAACCTATTTCAGAATTCAAAGATGCAAATGAAAATGCGGCTTGTATTGCGGCATCTATTTCCTCAGTTCGTTTAATTGACAATATTATTTTTTAGTTTTACAGCATGAAACAATCTAAAAGAAAAAAAAAAATTACGCTTGTTATTTTGAAATATATTGCTTCTTTGTCGTTTGCTGGATTAATTATTTATTTTTTGTTCCGAAATCAAGATCCTGCTGCACTTATCGAGAAGATTTCGGAGGTAGAAATTGGATGGGTTTTTCTTTCCATAATTTGTGGAGGATGGGCTTATATAAACAGAGGGATGAGGTGGATTGTTTTAATTGATGCTTTGGGATATAAATCATCAAAACTGAATTCAATCTCATCAGTTTCTGTTGGATATTTTACAAATTTGTTTATTCCAAGAGCTGGGGAAATTACAAGATGCACCGCTTTAAATAGAGTAGAGAAAATTCCAGTAGACAAACTTTTTGGTACTATTTTAGTAGAGAGAGTTATTGATTTAGTATTTCTTATCAGTTTATTTTTACTTACTTTAATATTAAAGTTAGATTTAATATTAAGATTTTTTACTGAATTGGGTTCTCAGAGCTCCGATTCAACAACATTAGGATCTACAAAATATTATGTTCTAATATCAATATTGATGTTTTTTGTGTTGGCTTATTATTTACTAAAAAAATGGATTATAAAAACATCTTTCTATGAGAAAATAATAGAGTTTGTTGATGGGTTAAAAGAAGGTTTTAAAAGTATAAAAAAAATGAAACGGAAATTATCTTTTTGGTTTCATACTTTTAGTATTTGGATTATGTATTTCTTAATGACTTATGTTTGTTTTTTTGCAATTGAAGAAACATCTCATCTTACAATATCAGATGGATTATTTTTACTTGTATTAGGAGGAATTGGTATGGTTATCCCAACTCCTGGAGGAATAGGATCTTATCATGCAATTGTTATGATTGGACTTTCAGTTTTAGGAGTTGGGAAAGTTTACTTAGGAGAAGATGGAGATCCCGCTAATCCTGCACTTTTGTTTCCTACTATTGTACACGCATCTCAAACTTTGGTAGCTATTATTATGGGATCTGTTGGGATGATTTTATTGTTTATAAATAAAAAAGAACAAAAATCATGAGTAATTTTAAAAATATAAAATCAAAAATTTATTCTTTATCAGATTTAAAAATACAATCAGATAAATGGAAAGAAAATGGAGAGAAAATTGTGTTTACAAACGGATGTTTTGATTTAGTGCATAGAGGGCATATTGAAGTTTTAGCAAATACTGCAGACTTAGGAGACAAGCTTATCATTGGTCTTAATTCGGATTCTTCCATTAAAGAGTTAAAAGGGGAAAACAGGCCAATTATGGATGAAATCTCTAGAGCAATTTTACTTGCTTCTCTTCAGTTTGTTGACGCTATTGTTTTCTTTTCTGAAGAAACTCCATATAAATTAATTGAAACTTTGATCCCAGATGTTTTGGCAAAAGGAGGTGATTATAAAGTAACGGAAATTGCCGGAAATGGAGTGGTTTTAGAAAATGGAGGAGAAGTTATTTTGTTTCCTTTTATTGACGGAGTTTCTTCTACAAAAATTGTTGAAAAAATAAAACAAAGTTAATGGCAAAAAAGAAAGTTCAATCTGCATTTTTCTGCCAGAATTGTGGCACTCAATCTCCAAAATGGTTAGGTAAATGTCCTCAATGTAATGAGTGGAATACATTTGTAGAAGAAGTAATTTCTAAAGAAGAGAAATTAACAACTTGGAACGGACTTAATAAGGTAAGTGTTCCTATTTCCATTAATGATATTTCTTTTTCTAAAGAGAAAAGAATGAAAACTTCTGACATAGAACTGAATAGAGTTTTGGGAGGAGGAATTGTTCCTGGTTCTGTAGTTCTTTTGGGAGGAGATCCAGGAATTGGGAAATCAACCTTACTACTTCAACTTGCTTTAACTTCCGATAAAAAGACATTATATGTTTCCGGAGAGGAAAGTGAAAATCAAATAAAGATGAGAGCTCAGAGAGTAGAGAATAGTTCTGAAAATTGTTTGATTCTTACAGAAACTTCTACCCAGAATATATTTCAGCAAATAGAAAAGGTAGAGCCTGAGATTCTGATTGTGGATTCTATTCAGACTTTACATACTGCTCATATTGAATCTTCCCCAGGTAGTGTTTCTCAGATTAGAGAATGTACTTCTGAACTGATAAAATATGCTAAACAAACGGGAACTGCTGTATTTCTAATCGGTCATATTAATAAAGATGGCGCTATTGCAGGTCCGAAAATTTTGGAACATATGGTGGATACGGTTTTGCAGTTTGAGGGAGATAGACATCATGTGTACAGAATCCTACGAACAGTGAAAAATCGTTTTGGTTCTGCATCTGAATTAGGTGTTTATGAAATGGGACAAAATGGATTAAGAGAAGTGAATAATCCATCAGAAATTTTAATTTCAGATAGAGATGAAGAAACTTCTGGTGTATCAATAGCTGCAACTATTGAAGGAGCTCGTCCGCTAATGATAGAAATACAATCTTTAGTAAGTTCAGCTGTGTATGGAACTCCACAGCGATCTGCTACAGGTTTTGACACTAGGAGGTTAAATATGTTACTTGCTGTTTTAGAAAAAAGATGCGGCTTTCGATTAGGGGTAAAGGATGTGTTTTTAAATATTACCGGAGGTATAAAACCAGATGATACTGCAATTGATTTAGCAGTTATTTGTTCGGTACTTTCTTCTGATAAGGATAAGCCGATTGGGATGCAATGTTGTTTTGCTGCTGAGGTAGGACTTTCTGGAGAAATAAGAGCAGTTAATAGAATTGAACAAAGAATAGCGGAAGCTGAAAAGTTAGGTTACAAACAGATTATTATATCTAAATTGAATAAATTTAATTCTAAATCATTTAAGATTGAAATAAAAAAATGTGCCAAGATTGAAGAGGTATTCCAATTACTCTTCTAATATTTCATATAAGTCATCCAAATTAGGAGATAGAATCATATCAATTCGTCTATTCATTTTTCTCCCTTCAACCGTTTCGTTGGTTGCTATTGGGTTATGCTCTCCTCTTCCGGCAGCTGTAAGTTGTAACGGATCTAACCCTTTATTATTAAGTAAAATTTTCACTACAGAAGTCGCTCTCATTACACTCAAATCCCAATTATCTTTTATTACCGCCTTGCCACTTCCCTTAATATTATCGGTATGTCCTTCTACTAAAATTTTCAAATCTACTTGATTGGCAAGTACTTGAGATAATTTGTTCAGTGCGTCAATACCAGATTGATTTACTACATATTTCCCAGAAGCAAAAAGTAAATCTTCTTCCAAAGAAATGTATATCTTGCCATTTCTTTGCTCTATTGTAAGACCATCTCCTTCAAGTCCGCTTAAAGCTTTTTGTATTTTTGTTTTTATAGCTGTTACTAAGGAATCTTTCTGACTTATTATTTTTTCTAACTCATTTACCCTAGCAGAACGCTCATCTAACACTTTCTGAGCTTTATTTAATTCGTCTTCTTTATCTGATAAACTTTGTGACAATTTGTTTAACTCATCTTCTTTTACAAGGAGTTTGTTTTGAGCTTCTTCTAATTGCTCTAAGAGTCGTTTTGTTTCTTTTGCTTTTTCCGACATTTGTCGGCTATTTTGGCTAGTAAGCAAATCGTATGCAGTGCTTAATTCATCATATTTGTTTTGCAAATTCATTAAAGAGTTGCCATTTTGTACAGAATCATTCTTTAGTTGAGATATTTTTTCTTTTAATAAAACTATGTTCGAATTTAATTCTTCTACTTCATCTGATAATCTTAGAGTTTCTTTCTCTTTCTGATTAAGGTTTTTTTGATTTTTTTCGTAATCTGAAACTAAATCATTGTGTATTTTAGGGCTCACACAAGAGCTAATAAAAAATAAGCTTAGAGCAAATACTAAAATTGAATTTCTCATAAAAATTAGAGTTTTATAATACTCTTCAAATTTACAAAGCATCTATTCTAATATAAAGAGTCGATAAATAACTTATCAACATAAGTTTTGAATAGATTATTGTCCTCTATATCTTCCAATTTCACTTTTATAGAGTGATTTCTCCAAGAACCTGGATTCTTTTAAGAATCTAAATTATAACACACAATAAAGAAGCGACAAAACTGACTGTAGCGTGGAATTTAATTTGCCAAAAGCTACGTTTAAAGATAATATACTTAAAATCATTTTTTTCATTGTTATTAGTTTTAAATTATTATTTTTAGAACTTCAAAAACACACTTAAAGTTTAATATTATGAATAATATAAAAAATTATTTTTTAAAAGGATTATTGTATATTGTTCCTGTTGCTGCTATTGTTTGGGTCATTATCAAATCATATACTTTACTTAATGGTATTATTGGAGATTATTTACCTGAAAATATGAAGTTCTTAGGGATTATTATTTTATTAATTATTATTACAGTATTTGGTTATTTAGGATCAATACTGATTGCAAGTCCGATAAATGCATTTTTTCAAAGAACATTAAATAAATTCCCTTTACTAAAGACAATTTACACATCTGTAAAAGATATGATGAATACATTTGTTGGTAAGAAGAAAGGGTTTTCTGAACCAGTACTTGTAAAAATTTATGAAAATTCCACTATAGAACGTATAGGTTTTGTAACCAATGAAGATGTAGAATCTTTAAATATTAAAAAAGGAAAAGTATTAATATACATGCCACATTCGTACGCTATTTCAGGTCAACTTTTTGTAGTAGAGAGAAAAGATGTAACTCCAATTGACAAATCATCTGGAGAAATAATGAAACTAATAATTTCGGGAGGAGTAACAGAAGTTCACGATTAAAATAAAATTATGATAAAAAATTTACTATTTGCAATTACACTAACAGTAACTATTAATTCCTTTGCTGGAGACACTACAAATATTCAGGTTCATGATCATACAGATATGACATGGAATGGAAATTATGATGAGTGGGGAGTTTTCCCAGATGGTTCTAAAACTTACAGGAAAATCTACTTGCATTATACTATGGGATGCGCAAGTTCAGGATGCTCTGATTGGGACTATACTACAAAAATTGAAGTTCTACATAGAACAGGTCAATTAGACACCTCTTTAAACGAAATAATTGAGAGTTATGAACTAGCAAGAGTTATAACTCCATATGGCAATGGATTAAATAATAACTGGGAGTTTACACATATTTTTGATATTACAGATTTTGCTTCTATATTACAAGATTCTGTGGAAATAAGAGCTCATTATGGTGGTTGGTCTTCAGGGTTCTCCGCAACTTTAGATTTTGAGTTTATTGAGGGAACACCTCCAAGAAATGTTACTTCATTACAAAATATTTATTCAGGAGGATGTTCTTACACTACTTCATCAGCTTTTGAGCAATCTTGCCTACCACCAAAAATGTTTTGGGTAGATGCAAATTCAACTCAAGCAATGGTAAAAATGACAACAACTGGTCATGGTTTTGATAATAATATTTATGCAGCAGAATTTAAACCAATTGATTATTATGTGAAGATTGATGGTAATCTAACACACACACAATTTAATTGGGATCCAAATTGTGGTGAAAATCCTATTTATCCTCAAGGTGGCACATGGATTTTAGATAGAGCAAATTGGTGCCCTGGCACTAGAGCTCAAACCTTCGATCATGAAATTACAAACTATATCACAAGTTCAGATTCTGTAGAGATTAATGTAAATTTCCAATCCTATAGTTGGAGTGGAACTCAAACTCCATCCTATATAATAGATTGTCAATTATTCTTATATGAAGGATCTAATTTCACTAATGATGTAGAAATTACTGATATTATAAAACCCTCTTTAAAAGATGAATATTCTAGATTTAATCCTATCTGTGGGAAACCTCTAATAAAAATTAGAAATTATGGTTCAGATCCACTTACTTCCGTAGTTATAGAATATGGTGTAGAAGGAGGGGTTATTCACACATATACTTGGAACGGTTCTCTTGCTTTTATGGAGGAAGAAGAAGTTGAACTTCCACTTTTACAGAATTGGGGAGGTACAAAAGATGTGTTTCAAGTGTCACTTTCTAATCCAAATGGACAATCAGATGAATATTTAGATAATAATATTATGAGAACTCCATTTGCGCATGTTCCACAATATGAAGAAAAATTTGCTGTTTGGACTCAAACAAATTCTGGAGGTAGTAATGTGTCAGAAACGTCTTGGAAATTTCTAAATGATGATGGATCATTATATAATATTTCACAAACTATGTATATAAACACTCAATATAGAGACACCATAGAATTTGAAAGTGGATGCTATACTTTTATTATAGAAGACACAGATGAAGACGGATTAGATTATTGGAACAATTCTGATGGAGCAGGATATGTAAAATTACGAAATGTTCCTGGAACTTGGTTTTCCGATTTTAATGCAGATTTTGGAACCAACATCATACATAATTTTAGAGTTGGGACCATACTTTCTTCCGAAAATATATTTGATAAGTTAGATGTTTTCCCAAATCCAGCAACTGATAATATTAGATTAGAATCCGCTTCTTTAATAAATTCAGAAATTAAGATTTTAAATTTGTTGGGTGAGGAAATCTATTCCAAAACAGCAAATTCTAACTCAGAAAGTATTTCAATATCAGCTTTCCCGAATGGAATTTATACAATACAAGTTCAAGGGAATAACACTTCAATAATTCAGAAATTTGTAAAACAATAAATGAAATATTGTAACTCATTAAGTAATTACTCTAGATTTAAAACCAGAGAAGTAAAAGTAGGTAATATTGGAATTGGAGGCAATAATCCGATAAGAGTACAATCCATGACAATTACAGACACTATGGATACCGAAGCTACTGTAGATGAATCCATTAGGATGATAGAATCAGGATGTGAACTTGTCAGAATCACCGCTCCATCTATAAAGGAAGCGGAAAACTTACAGAACATAAAAGACGAACTACTGAAAAGAGGATATACTACTCCTATTGTTGCAGATATTCATTTCACTCCTAATGCTGCTGAAGTTGCTGCTAGAATTGTAGAAAAAGTAAGAGTAAATCCTGGGAACTATGCTGACAAAAAGAAATTTGAGGAAATTGAATATTCGGATGAAACGTACAATGCGGAATTAGAACGAATAAAAGTAAAGTTTACGCCTCTTGTTCGTATTTGTAAAGAGTATGGAACAGCTATGAGAATTGGGACTAATCATGGTTCTCTTTCGGATAGAATTTTGAGCCGTTATGGAGATACTCCAAAAGGAATGGTAGAATCTGCTATGGAGTTTTTACGTATTTGTCGAGAAGAAGATTATCATGAAATAATTTTATCAATGAAGGCATCTAACACTAGAGTTATGGTGCAAGCATATAGAATGTTGGTATCTGAAATGATAAAAGAAGATATGAACTACCCTCTTCATTTGGGAGTAACAGAAGCTGGAGAAGGTGAGGACGGAAGAATAAAATCTGCAGTGGGGATAGGAACACTTTTATCAGATGGTTTGGGAGATACTATTAGAGTTTCATTAACGGAAGCACCAGAACATGAAATGCCGGTAGCTCAAAAATTACTATCTCATTTTAATGGAATAGAACAACATGAAAAGATAGAAGAAATAACAAACAATCCCTTACACTCTTTTGATTATGTAAAAAGAGAAACGGATGAGGTTCTGAATATTGGAGGAAAAAATGTACCAATTGTGATGGCTGATTTTTGCCTAAAAGAAAAAATTACAGCTGCATCCTTGTTTGCTTTGGGATATAACTATTCTGTTCCATTGGATAAATGGCACATTTCGGATATGGCTGCCGATTATGTGTTTGTAGGAAATCATGATGTAAATTTTGAAGTTCCAGGAACTTTAGGGATTATTTGCAATTACAAAAAATGGTTAACACACAAAAAAGGATATCCCTTTTTAACTATAAATGATTATTTAGATGAGACGGAACTATCCAAGAAACTTAATGTAGTTTATGTTTGTCTTTCTGAATTATCAAAAGAGTTATATGATAAATTGAAAGGAGATAAAACAGCTATTTTGATGATAGATACTTACAATGAAAACGGATTAGCAGAACAGAGAAAACTATTTACTGAACTGATGAATAATAATATTAAAACTCCAGTAATAATTGGGAGGGCTTATGGTAATTTATTAGAAGAACAATTGCAACTTTCTGCAAGTTCTGATTTTGGAGCTTTGCTTTTAGATGGATTGGGAGATGGTATTTTTATTGCAGTAGAAAATTGTGGTTCTGTTCAATCTGTAAATTCCTTAGCTTTTGGAATACTTCAAGCCAGCAGATGCAGAATTTCCAAAACGGAATATATTTCTTGTCCATCTTGCGGGAGAACTCTTTTTGATTTGCAAGAAACCACTGCAAAAATTCGAAAAGAAACAGATCATCTGAAAGGAGTAAAGATAGGAATTATGGGATGTATTGTAAACGGACCAGGAGAAATGGCAGATGCGGATTATGGATATGTGGGTACTGGGAAAGGGAAAATTACACTTTACAAAGAACAAACGGTAGTAGAAAAAAACATACCTGAACAGGAGGCAGTGACTTCTTTAATTAACCTTATTAAAAAACACGGGGATTGGGTAGAGAAAAAGTAAAGTGTAAAGTTAATCTACCTTTATCTTAGAAGCAACTTCTTTTGCTTTTTCTACTAATTTATCAGTACTTTCAGCCCCATAAGATAAGGCAACTGCCATTCTTCTGTACTTTA
>JABHQB010000038.1 GCA_018695965.1 Flavobacteriales bacterium
AGGTTTTTTCCAGCAAAACATATACCAACTCTAATGCTAGCTTGGAGTTTGGTGTAGGATATTTATTTAATCCAAAATATGGACCTAATCTAGTTAGATACCAAGTAGCGAGTAGAAACATTTTACTAAATAAGAAACTTGGATTTATGTATACTGTTGAAACTAATACTAACGGAATATATGATGTTTTTGGCCTAAATTATAGAATTAGTAATAATCTTTCTATTCAATACGGAATTGGACTAGCTTCTAATGTTTTTAGTAAAATAGATAATAGAAAAGCAATAAGTCTTGCATATCATCCAGATGATTATCCATTTACGATTACAACGGGTTATTCAGCATCTTTTGGTCCTTCCTTGACAGTTAGTTATCGTATTTCCTTTTATAAGCAAGCAACGGAATAAAAAAGTTTCTTCTTTCATAAAACAAACTTACAGAAAATTTATGGAAAATATGAAGAGAAAAAAGTCGGGGTAGCAGGATTCGAACCTAATCTTCCTTTTCTAATAGAGATAAAATTAAGATTGAATAACGCCAGGGTTATACGCTTCTTTTATAGGGGAGTGGTTTGCAGCTTCAATTCCCATAGAAATTACTTTTCTAGTTTCTAAAGGATCAATAATAGCATCTACCCATAAACGAGAAGCGGCATAATAAGGAGAGGTTTGCGCATCATACCTATCAGTAATGGTTTTTAAAAGTTCCTTTTCTGTTTTTTCATCAATTTCTTCTCCATTTGCTTTTAAAGAAGATTTTTCAATTTGTAATAATACTTTAGCAGCTTGTTCTCCACCCATAACCGCCATTTCAGCTGTTGGCCAAGATACAATCAATCTTGGGTCGTAAGCTTTTCCGCACATAGCATAATTACCAGCTCCATAGGAATTACCAATAATAATAGTGAATTTAGGAACTACAGAATTTGCCATGGCACTTACCATTTTGGCACCATCTTTTATAATTCCACCATGTTCCGAGCGAGAACCGACCATAAAACCAGTAACATCTTGTAAAAATACCAATGGTATTTTCTTTTGGTTACAATTAGCAATAAAACGAGCTGATTTATCAGCAGAATCAGAATAGATAACCCCACCAAATTGCATTTCTCCTTTTTTGGTTTTTATCATTTCTCTCTGGTTGGCAACAATACCTACCGCCCATCCATCAATTCTAGCATATCCACAAATAATAGTTTTTCCATAACCTTCCTTATATTCTTCAAAATCAGAATTATCTACTAGGCGAACAATGATGTCCTTCATGTTGTACGGTTTAGCTCTATTTCTTGGTAGAATTCCGTAAATTTCTTTTTCGTCTTCTTTTGGTTCTTTTGCTTCTTTTCTACTAAATCCTGCTTTTTCGGTGTCGCCAATTTTATCCATTATATTTCGGATTGTATCCAAAGCGTCTTTATCATCTTTTGCTTTGTAATCCGTAACTCCTGAAATTTCGCAATGGGTAGTTGCACCACCTAAAGTTTCATTATCTATAGTTTCCCCAATAGCCGCTTTTACCAAATAACTACCTGCTAAAAAGATACTTCCTGTTTTATCTACAATAAGAGCTTCATCACTCATTATTGGTAAGTAAGCACCTCCTGCAACGCAGGCTCCCATAACAGCAGAGATTTGGGTGATTCCCATGGAACTCATACGAGCATTGTTGCGAAACATTCTTCCAAAGTGTTCTTTATCTGGGAAAATTTCATCTTGCATAGGAAGGAATACCCCCGCACTATCTACCAAGTAGATAATAGGCAATCTGTTTTCCATTGAAATCTCCTGAAGTCTTAAATTCTTTTTGGCAGTAATAGGGAACCAAGCTCCTGCCTTTACAGTAGCATCATTGGCAACAACAATACATTGTTTGTCCTTTACATAGGTAATACCTGCAACTACTCCTCCTGATGGGCAACCTCCATATTCCTCATACATTCCATCACCAACAAATGCACCTATTTCTAAAAATTTAGCATCTGTATCTTTTAGATATTCAATACGCTCACGAGCAGTAAGTTTTCCTTTCTTATGTTGTTTTTCAATCTTCTTGTTCCCTCCACCTAAAGAAACAGTATCATATTTTCTTTTCATCTCCGAGATGAGTAACCTCATCTTATCATCATTCTTGTTAAATTCTAAATCTGCCATTAAAATAAATTTTTACAAAAATAAGGAATATGTTTATATAGATTGTCTTTCTAAGTAGCTTGTTGTTTCTGGACCTAAATTAAAGAGTACATCTAGTATAGAAAGATTAGGAATGAAGGAATATTTCTCACAGAAAACTTGTTGGTATTCTTCCTGATTTTTCAAAATAAATTTTGATGATCTTAAATCTAATCCATTACATTCTTTTTGAAATTTTGAAGTAAAATTTAATTTTTTTTCTACCTGCATCAGTTCCAAAATAGTTTTGCTTAGTTTCAGGTTAAAATCAAATAGAGTACTATGTTTTGTATTGTAAAAAGGTAGAATTTCATCTTTATAATATTCGAAAAAAGGAGAGGAGTTGTAAGCTGAAACAATAGATTGCCAATGTGATTTTTGCCAATTATCTTGATTAGAAATACTAATATCAGAAATTAAAGTTTTATCAGATGATTTTCGTTCTTTCGGAATAGTTAGAGTTTGAGTGCCATTTGCTCCCATTATTGTACATCTGTTCCGGCAAGATTGCTTTATAAAATGTTCTTTTGTTTCAATAAAAATTTCTTCTGATTGTAGGATTGCAGAATAATACGCCACAGGACCTAAATAGGAGATAGGTAAAAGACATTCCACTTTATTTAGATAGTCGTCTTGTTCTGTTTCTATTCCACTTTATTCCTCTTTTTAATATATGATAAAGAAGAATCATGATTCCTACCCACATCCAAGGTCTATACATTCTTGACCATCTGATTCCTTTTCCATATTGGTCGTAACTCATCCATATAAAAAGTTTTTTCCCTACAATATGATTTTCTGGTACAAAACCCCAGAAACGACTATCTGCAGAGTTTTGCCTGTTGTCACCCATTAACCAATAGTAATTCATTTTAAAGGTGTAATCTGCACTATCATTTTTATTAATCTCATCTTTTATTTTTTGGAAAGTTTCATTATCTCCCATTTCTTCTCCTTCATATCTTTTTATTATTTGTTTATATATAGGTAAGTTTTTACTTGTGAGAGATATAGTTTCTCCTGCTTTTGGCATACTAATAGGACCATAATTTTCTTCATCCCAGTCATAAGGATTATGAGCTAGAAACCCATCAGGGTTTTGTATTTTATTCCCAAAAATATCACTTTTAAAACTTGATGTCCAGACAGAATCAACATAAGGCTTTGAACGTAAGTTAGAGATAGCCTCCTCAGTTGCATTAATATGTATTTTCCTTTTATTTGCTACACTAAAATCTCCTACCAAACTAGCTGTGTAATTTTTTTTGTCTACTGGTATAATATCGTATTCTTGATAACAAAATTCTGAAAAATCTTTCATATTGCCTGGGAATGGCTTTGGAAAATGTTTCTTAAATACTTTTGGTTTTATTTTTACAAAATATCTTCTTTGTTTTTTCTTTTCTACTTGTTTTTCTTTTATTTTATATTCTGTTTCTTCTTTTCCATTAATAAAGAGTATTCCATTCTCAATTTTTAATTCATCACCAGGAATAGCTACACACCTTTTCACATAATTTTCTTTTTTATCAATAGGCCTAGAGAATTCTCCTTCAATTATTTTATATTGATTTTTGTTAGGTTGAGTATTTATCCAATTTATAGATTTTATTCTAGAATCAAAAATAATTATAATATTTCCATTTCGATCTTCTATTGGAAATAATCTTTCTGATGGCCAGTTAAAAACTACACAATCATTTCTTTCTACACCAATAGGAGAGTTTTCGTTTCCATTTTTCCATCCAGACATTCTGTGATATGGAAGGTTTAACCACTCTAAGTAGGATTGACCTCCTATCAAAGGAAGGGTATGGTGAACTAACGGAAAAGAAAGTGGAGTCATAGGTACTCTAGGTCCGTATGCAGTTTTATCTACAAATAAATAATCTCCAACCATCAAGGATTTTTCCATAGATGGAGTTGGTATAGTATATGCTTCAATAAAGAAAGTTCGTAAAATTGTAGCTGCAATTACAGCAAACAAAATAGCGTCTCCCCAACTTCCAAGCCAGCCTTTAGGTTTCTTTTCTTCTTTCTTTCGTTTCTTCCAGAAAGTGTAATTGAAAGTTTTCCAGAATATAACATCCCCCACAATAAAAGGGATAAAATACAACCATTCCCCACCAATTAACCACACAAAAAGACTCCATAATATTGTAAAAGACCAGAAAAATTTCCTTTTCTTAGATTTATCCCAATCATTTATGTTTTTTATGTCTTTTAGCATGATATCATATTTTGTGCAAATTTATAAATTTAACGAGAATGACACTCCTGTATTGCTGAAAGTTGAATAAGGACGTATGTTTAAACTTATATCATCAGAAACATCAAAATGAAAAAGATGTGCATTAACAGATGCGTCAATAATATTTAGTATGTAAACTCCTACAAAAGAAAAATAAGATATTTCACGATTCCTTTTATAATGATCTTTTAATGTTATAAGTTCTGAATACGTGTATCCTAATTGATCTTCTCCCGTTTCATAACTGAGTAAAGCAGCTTCTCGATATTCCTTATACTGATTATTATTATCATTTATAAAATATGCAGAAGTAACAAGTCCTCCGTAAATAATAGGAACCTTCCAGTATTTTTTGGTGTAAATTTGTCCAGCTCCAGGAATAACTGCAGAATAAATAGCTGCTTTTTTAGGTGATTTATCTTTCTGAATTTTTTGTGAAGAGATAGATAAAGAAATCAGAGTACAGATAAAGAATATGTACGTCCTTTTCATTAGGAGTTTTCAGAAATTTTACCAATTAATGAGATGAAATCATCATCAGAATTGAAAGGAATAATCAGTTTACCCTTTCCTTTTTTATTTCGTTTTATATCAATATCCTTTTCTAAATAATTACTCAAATTATGTATTTTTTGTTGGGAAGAAAAAGGTAAGGAATTAGGAATAGTGGGAGTCTTAGGTTTTGATGTTTGCTTGTATCCTATGTCAGCAAAAGTACGAACCAATTGTTCTACTTCTCTAACTGAAAATCCGTTAGCAACTACATCATTAAATATATTCATCTGGATTTCTAAATCTTTTACATTTATTAGAGCTCTGGCATGTCCCATCGAAATACTTGAATGTTGTAAGGCAAGTTGAATTTCTTCCGGTAGTTTTAATAATCTTAGAAAATTTGCAACCGAACTTCTTTTTTTTCCAACTCTCTCAGAACATTGTTCCTGAGTTAGTTTGCATTCTTCCATTAATCGTTGGTAAGAAAGAGCGATTTCAATAGGGTTTAGGTTGCTTCTTTGTATGTTTTCTACCAGCGCCATTTCTAGCATCTCATGATCGTTTGCGATTCTGATAAATGCAGGAATTTCAGTTTTACCTGCCATCTGAGATGCTCTTAATCTTCTTTCTCCTGAGATAAGTTGGTATTTGTCGTTCCCTAATTTACGAACGGTAATAGGCTGAATAATTCCTAATGTCTTTATAGAGTGAGAGAGTTCTTCTAGTTTTTCTTGATCAAATTCTGATCTGGGCTGGAACGGATTTGTAGAAATCACATCAATTTTGATAGTATTTATATTACCTACAATACTCTCTTTGTTGTTAGAGCTTGTTGTGATATCTGTTTCAGGATTTCTTAATATAGAACCTAACCCTCTACCTAACACACTCTTTTTGTTATTCATTACTTACTAAGTTTTCTTCTAAAGTTTCGGAAACCTTTTCTTTGTCAATTATCTCCTGAGATAAATTTAAATAGTTGATAGCTCCTTTACTTGTAGAATCATGAACAATAATTGTTTCACCATAAGATGGAGCTTCACCTAGAGTTACATTTCGGTGAATGATTGTTTTAAAAACTAAATCCTGGAAGTGAGTTTTTACTTCTTCTACAACCTGATTTGATAAACGTAATCTAGTATCGTACATTGTTAGAAGCAATCCTTCAATAGTTAGTTCTGGGTTTAATCTTCTTTGTACAATTTTTACCGTATTTAATAATTTACCTAGACCTTCTAATGCAAAATATTCGCACTGAATAGGAATAATTAACGAATGAGCAGCTGTAAGAGAATTTAGAGTTAAAAGACCTAAAGAAGGAGCACAATCTATAATAATATAATCAAAATCATCAATGATTTCAGAGAGAGCATTTTTCATCATGTGTTCTCTGTTTTCTACATTTACAAGTTCTAACTCAGCACCTACCAAATCAATATGAGCGGGCAATAAAAACAGATTAGGACTTTTAGTTTCTAGAATGATGTCTTTTGCTTTTACTTTTCCAATAAGACATTCGTATACTCCGTTCTCAATTTCCCTTGGGTCGTATCCTACACCAGAAGTTGAATTTGCTTGAGGATCAGTGTCTACTAATAAGACTTTTCTCTCTAATACTCCTAGTCCAGCTGATAGATTCATAGCTGAAGTTGTTTTTCCTACTCCTCCTTTTTGATTTGCAATTGCAATTATTTTTCCCATTTATTTATTGTTTTTTGAACATTTCAAAAATACAACTATAAAAGTGAGAATATATTCTGTATAGGGGGCACTTATTAACAAAAATCGGAAAGTTTTTAATAAAAAAGCCCTAATAAAAGGGCTTTAAAATTAATCTTGTTTTTTGTTATTTATCTTCATCATTCCCTAGATCTTCAAAGTTTACTTCTGTAAAATCAGTTGTTGCTTCTTCTTCTTCTTCTTCTTCTTCTTCTTCTTCTTTTACTTCCTCTGTAGGGGGTTCTTCATCTAATGGAGATTTTTCTTTTACTTCCTCTGTTTTAATTTCTTCTAAAGGAGTTTCTTTATCTTTTAAGGAAATAATTTCTTCACCTCTTTCCTTAATAATGTAATCAGTCAATTCATTCAGATAATCTTTAAAATTTTGAAAATCTTCTTTGTATAGATATATTTTATGTTTTTTGTAGAAAGGACTTCCATCTTCATTAAAATCTCTTTTACTTTCAGTAATTGTTAAGTAAAAATCATCTGCTCTTGTTGATCTTACATCAAAAAAATAAGTTCTTCTTCCCGCTCTAAGCGATTTTGAATAAATTTCATCTCTATTATCATTCATCTTTTTATTTATTTAAATTAAAAACTATTACAAATGTACTAAAAAAAACCAATCTATTAAATCCTTCTTGTTCAGGTTTATAGTAATAGAATGTTATAAATTATTAATTTTTTATAGTGAGCCTTAGTACCGAGCATGCTGAACTAATCGCGAATTTATCTTTACCTGTTCCAAATAACATAGTTGCCCAAGTATCTTTTTTTGGTGTTCCTAATATTAATAAATCGTATTCTGAAGTTAAATTAGACACTGAGTCAATAGGATCGTCTGATATTTTTAACAATAATTTTCCTTTAGTTCCTGACAATGCCTTGTTTGATGTTTTCTTTATATTTTCTATTTCTTCTGTTGTAGTATCTATATTTAATACATGTAGTAATGTAAATTCAGAATTAAAATATTGACATAATGAATTGGTAGACGCAATTAGTTTTTGTATATCTTGACTATTATGTCGGATTGATAATAATACGTTATTAAACTCTGTAACTCCATTACATTTAAACAATGCGAAGTTCGAGTTAATATGGCTTATAATCCATCCAATTGGATTGTTGAAGAATATTCCATTATAAGCTCTTCCATTCCAACTCAAGATTAACCATTTTATATTTGTTATCTCACTCAAAACTTGCATAGTTTCAGATAGTTTATGAGTCGCAATAGATTCAAAATAAATATCTTGTTGAATACGGCTATCTAATTTTTTGACAATACGTTCTAATGATTTTGTTTTGGGTTTCTCTTCTAGAAATGCGTCTAATGATGTTTGGTCTGGAACTTCAACAATGTTTAAGGTTTGTATTTTTGACCTTGCATTTAATGAGGCTCCGATTTCTATGAGGGTGGTTGGAGCAATTTCATTACCTAATAATGGAACGATTACCCCAGCATCCTTATCTATACTTATATTTAACATTTCTTCTCTTTCTTTGTCTTCTAGTTCTTTTAGATGTTTATAGTTTCTTTTCTTCCCAAATAATATATATAATGCAGGAATATGTCCGTATTGAGTCATTACTCCAGTTCTTGAAGCGTTTTTCCCATAGATATAATATATTATATATCCTATAAATGATATCACAAATATTGCAATTATTGGCATGAAACCTAAATAGAAGAGTAAGATAATTCCACTAAATATTCCAAATAATTGAATATATGGATAAAGAGGAGATTTGTATTTTGGATCATACCATTGTACTGCAGTTTCTCTTAAAATAATAACACTTAAATTAACAGAGATAAACATCATTACTTTAAAGGCACTTGCTAATTTTGCTATTTTCTCAACATCTAAAAATAGAATCACCAAAGCCATCATTATACAGGTAAGGATTATTGTATTAATTGGTGTTAGATATTTTGGATGAACCTTAGACATTTGTTTAGGAAGTAGTTTGTCACCCGCCATTGCAAACGGAAACCTTGAGGATGCTAGTACACCAGAATTAGCCATAGAGATTAATGTAACAACTCCAATACCAGCAATTATATAAGCAAAGTTAGGTCCTCCTAAAAGAAGAGCTAATGTATGTATAGGTTTAATATCTTCTGATAGTTCTTTAATATCGATATTTCCAACTAAAGTAAAAGCTATTGCAACATAAATAACTGTAATAATTAGTAAAGAAATGATCATTGCTAATGGAATATTCTTAGTTGGATTTTTAACTTCACCAGCAATTGCAGCAATTTTAGTAACTCCTGCGTAAGAGATATAAACAAAGGCGATTGTACTAATAAGTCCAGTAGTTTTATTACTCATAAATGGAGTTAACATTTGTTTGTCTATCATAGGTATCCCCATAAATAACAAGGAAATTAATGTAATCAAACTTATTATTACTACTACAACTTGTACTTTTCCTACTTTCTTTACTCCCAATATATTTAGTATCATTATTAATAATAAAAACCCTAGAGATATATATTTTATATATTCAACAGGTATATTAATAATAACAAGTAAATAAGCTCCAAAACCAACTAATGCGAAAGAGCTCTTTAGCAATAAAGATAACCAAAGTCCAATTCCTGAAATAGTACCCATTATTGGTCCAAATGCTCGTTCAATATAGACGTAAGCTCCACCTGATTTTGGCATTGCGGATGATAATTCAGATTTTGAAAGAGCAGCTGGTAATATACATATAGCTGCTATAAGGTATGCTAACCAAATTGAAGAACCTGTTTTTGCTGCTGCAATTCCAGGTAATACAAAAATACCGCTTCCAAGCATTCCTCCTATACTAATAGCAATTATAGTAGGTAGTGTTAATTTTCTCTCTAATTTTTTCAATATAATTATTTTCAAGCAAAATAATAATTTTTTTCAAATTAGGTTTGAAAAGAATCCTATAATTATCAAACTAAAATTATTAAGTTTTATATTTGCTAAATTTTTAATCATAATTTATGAAAAAACTAGTTCTTTCGGATGTACACGAAAGTATCGGTGGGAAGATGGTAGAATTTGCAGGATATCTTATGCCAGTTCAATATTCTGATGGAGTAAAATTAGAGCACAAAACTGTTCGTGAATCCGTTGGAGTTTTTGACGTTTCTCATATGGGAGAAGTATTTGTCAGTGGTTCAAATTCATTAGATTTTTTGCAATATATCACTTCAAATGATGTCAGTAAACTTTCTCCAGGAAAAGTACAATATACTTGTTCCCCAAATGATAGTGGTGGAATTGTAGATGATTTTTTACTGTATATGATAGAAGAGAATAGGTATCTTCTAGTTGTGAATGCATCTAATATGCAGAAGGATTTAGATTGGATTAATTCACATAATACTTTTGATTGTAAAATTGATAATCAGTCAGATAATTACTCTTTATTAGCAGTTCAAGGTCCTAGATCTATTGAGTTATTGCAAGAACTAACGGATGTTAATCTTACTGAAATAAAATATTATAATTTTAAGATTGGAAGTATTGCAGGAGTTGAGGATGTAATCTTGTCCAGAACAGGGTATACTGGAGAAATTGGATTCGAATTATATGTAAGAAATGAAGATACAAGAACTTTGTGGGACGCATTATTTTCAACAAAAATTCAGATTAAAGCAATAGGTCTTGCAGCTCGTGATACTCTCAGATTAGAAAAAGGATTTTGCTTGTATGGAAACGATATTAACGATACTACTTCACCAATTGAAGCAGGTTTAGGATGGATTACAAAATTTAATAAGGAATTTGTAAACTCTGAAAATCTAAAAATACAGAAAGAAGAAGGAACGAGCAGAAAATTAGTAGGAATTGAATTAGTAGAAAAAGGAATTGCCAGAAAAGATTATCCAATAATAGATAAAGAAGGAAATCAAATCGGACTGATTACTTCAGGCACTATGTCTCCAACATTAAATAAAGCTATTGCTATGGGATATGTTTCTACTAAATTCTCTTCAGTTCATTCAGAGGTTTATATTCAGGTTAGAAAGAAGAAGATTAAATCTAAAATTGTAAGTTTACCATTTATAAAATGAGGAGATTAAATGTTTGTTTAACATCAGATTTATTCCACCATTATGATGAGGGAGATAAACTAGTTCTTGTGGTAGATATTTTACGTGCTACCTCTGTAATATCTACTGCTTTTCATTATGGAATTTCCGAATTAATACCGGTTAGTTCTGTAGAACAAGCAAAACAATACATGAATAAAGAAGGATATATAGTTGCTGCCGAAAGAAATGCTGAGCCAATTGAAGGTATTCCTCTTGGGAACTCTCCTTTTCAGTATATGAATGATGATGTAAACAATAAAAGACTCGTTTTAACCACTACTAACGGAACAAAATCAATAAAATTAGCAAGTAAACATGAAGTGATTTCTGCCTCTTTTGTAAATCAAGATGCAGTTTATAATTTTATAATGAAATCTAAAAAAGATGTTGTTGTTTTATGTTCAGGATGGAAAGGATTGGTAAATATGGAAGATTCTATTTTTGCTGGTATTTTATCTGATAAATTATTGAAAACAAATGAATTTCAGAGTCAATGTGATTCCGTACTAGCTTCTGTTGCAATAAAAAGGGATGCAGGAAATGACTTATTCTCTTACTTAGAAGATTCGGCACACAGAAATAGGTTAAAACATCTAAATATGGAAGCAGACACAAAGTTTTGCTTAAATCCAACATTCAAATCTTCAATAATCCCTATCTTAAAAAACGGAAAATTAATTCCATATGAAAAATAGAACTTTATTATTACTATTTCTTTGCTTTTCTATTTCAGCTAATTCTATTTTTCCATGGGGATTTTTTGCTCATAAAAGAATAAATAAATATGCAGTATTTACACTTCCAGAAGAATTAATTGGTTTTTATAAAAAAAACATAGAATATATTGAAGAACATTCAGTTGATGCTGACAAAAGAAGATATGCGGTAAAGGAGGAAGCTCCAAGACATTATATTGATATCGATTATTACGGAGAACACCCTTTTGATAGTATGCCAAGAAAATGGAATGATGCGGTTGATAAATATTCGGAAGATACATTACAAGCTTATGGAATTCTTCCTTGGCATATTCAAATAATTTATAAAAGGTTGGTGTATGCTTTTATTGCAAAAGATTCAGATAAAATATTAAAATATTCTGCAGATTTAGGGCATTATGTAGCGGACGCACATGTTCCTTTACACACTACTTTAAATTATGATGGACAATTTACAGGTCAGAAGGGAATACATGCATTTTGGGAAAGCAGATTACCTGAACTTTTTTCAGAAAATTATGATTATTTGGTTGGAACAGCACAATATGAATATTCTGTTTTGGATTTTGCTTGGGAAACAGTAGAAACTAGTCATAATGCATTAGATAGCGTTTTTAGTTTTGATAATATTCTATCAGAAACATATGAAAAGGACAAACAGTATTCTTATGAAAAAAGAGGAACAAAAACTATTAATGTTCGTTCAGAAGAATATTCTGATGCCTATCATAATATGCTTTCTGGTATGGTTGAAAGAAGAATGAGGAAATCAATAACCTCTATCGGAAATTTATGGTATTCTGCTTGGGTAGATGCTGGACAACCAATATTAGATGGAATGCAGAATTCTGAAGCTCCTTTTACAGAAGAAATTAAGATTGACCATAAAATTACAAAGAAAGATGCTAGAGGGCATCAACATTAACTTTTTTTAGAAAGTATAACCTAAAGAAAAGCTAGTGGCTTGTAAGGTTTTATTATACCCGTCATCTTGATTTTCTAAACCAATCATCCCAATATATCTATTTAACTCAATATACAGATGATCTGTTAGATAAACAGATATTCCAATATTTAAACCTGCATCAATATCATTAACCTCTACTATTTCTCCGTCATACGCTTCCTGTATTCTTTCAACTCCCTCTTCAGTTACTACTCTTTTCACATTATTTGTAATTAAATAAGCAACAGAAGGACCAATATTCAATGTAAACCGATCGTTAACATAATATTTGAAAGTAGGATCTAAAGTTATATAATCCATGAAGTAAGTTTCTTTTTTATTCCCGTAAGTTCTGAGAGTATCTGTTTCCCATGTTTGATCAAGATTAGTAATTGATCCCATTGAAGAAAAAGAAACCGTATTACACAAATGCCAATTTGCAGATAATTTCAAGTCAATATAAGCACCTACTTTGCTTTCATATGTGTAAGTTGTTGTCGGTTTAGCGTATCCGTCTGTTCGTTCTGCTAATCCAAAAAATAAATAATTATATTGAGTAAAATTTAAGTTGGAATAATTTAATCCTACTTTAATTCCATAATGAGGAACGCTTAGGTTTTGTGCATCTGATGTCAAGGCTAGACTACTTATAAAAAGTAAAAGTAATAGTTTCTTCATGTTATTAATTTTTGGCAAATATAGGTAAAATAAAAATTTATGAATTAAGCATTACTGGCATTACGAGCATTAAGGTTTCTTCTCCCTCATCTTGTCCATCGAGTGGAAGAATAATTCCAGCTCTGTTTGAAGCGCTCATCTCTAAGCTTATTTCTTCAGAACCTATATTATTTAGCATTTCTATCATAAACTTAGAGTTAAACCCAATTTCCATATCTTCACCCTGGTATTGGCAAGTTAGTCGTTCTTCTGCTTGATTTGCGAAATCTAAATCTTCAGATGAGATCTGTAATTCGGACCCTTTAATTGACAAACGAATTTGGTGTGTAGTTTTGTTTGCGTAAATAGAAACTCTTTTAATAGAATTTAATAGATCTGAAGTAGAAATAGTTAATTTGTTAGGGTTCTCTTTTGGAATTACAGCTTCATAATTTGGATATTTTCCGTCAATTAATCTGCAAATAATTTTTGTGGTATCGAACATAAACATGGCATTTGTTTCATTATACTCTACTTTTAAGTCTAGATCATTTATAAGTGTATTTTTTAGTAGAGTTAATGGTTTTCTAGCTAAGATAAATGAAGAAGTAGAATCAGCACTAAAATCATTTCTGATGTGTTTTACTAATTTATGTGCATCTGTACCAACAAATGTAATTTTTTCTGAAGAGAGTTCGCAAAACATGCCTGACATAACTGGTCGTAACTCATCATTTCCGCAAGCAAAAAGTGTTTTGTTTATCGCATTTAAAAAAGTTAACGAATTGATAGTTGCGCTAGAGGATGAATCCAATGTTGGAGTTTTAGGAAACTCGGCAGAATTTTGACCCGCAAGCTTATAAATCCCATTTTCAGAATTAATTTCAATCCCATAATTTTCATCATCAATAAGGAAAGTAAGTGGTTGTGAAGAAAATGTTTTTAATGTATCTAAAAGGAGTTTTGCAGGAATGGTGATTGTTCCATTATCTGTTGTGTCTGCTTTTAAAGTGGTTGACATTGTAGTTTCTAAATCGGAAGCTGTAATTATCATTTTACCATTATCAATTTCGAATAAGAAGTTGTCTAGTATAGGTAATGTGTTGTTAGAGCTTAATACCCCACTTAATTTTTGTAATTCTGTTAATAGTTCTGAACTATTTACTATAAATTTCATATTCTATTTATTTTTTTAAAGATGCTCAAATATATTACATTGAAGATGTTTTTATATAGTTTTGTTTCTTTATTTCATCAAGAGTAATTAACACTTTGTTGAAAATATAGTTTTGAATAATTACTATATCTGAATTGTTCCACTGTGCATAAAAACTTACTGTAGAACCAGAGAATTCTTTTTGAGTTTTCTGTATTGCACTTTTATCATAAATTATAAGAGAATCTGTCTGGTTATTGTTTGTTATATATATTTTTTTAATCATGATGAAATCTTTAGGATCTAGATCTGGCTTATATTCTCCACATTTTAGATTACTGAAAAATGATGCAAACGTATGGTATCCTATACTGTCAATTAGTATCTCATTATTTCCAAAATCAGTCAGAGTTTTATTTTTAATGTTAATTGTATATGATTGTTCCTTGTTAATAAAATCAATCACTTTTACTTCAGAGATATCTTCCGGACTTATGTTTATTTTAATTCGTTCTCTCCATGCATTCTGATTTACAGAAATCAACTCAATACCGTATTTTGCAGCTAATAAATCATTTGGTTTTGTCGGCATATGCATCACATATGCATTTTCAGCATTTTCCATTATCATATAAGTACCGTCATGATTAGATGTGTTTCCACCAATATAATAAGATTTGATCTTTCTTTCCCCCTCAAAGATTTCTACTTTTACTCCTTTTGTAGCTATATTTTGTAATACAAACTCTGTCATTGCCTCGGAAACAGAACTTTTTATTCTTAGATCTTTCATGACTTCTAAAGTCCTTTCTATTTGATGCTCCATTACCGAGTATTTGCTATTCAGAATCCATTTTTCTTCTTTTTCTAATGTAATAATATTTCCAGCTTTATCACTCATAATAATCTTATCAATATTTTCAGTTTCAGTAAGATAAAAATCTTTTTCATTTACTTCTTCCTTTACTTCATTTCTACATGAAGAAAAGTAAATAATTGAAATGAATATTGATATATATACTAAAGATTTATTTTTCATATTTTTATTTAGTTTTATTGAGGATCTTTATTAAAGATTCATCATCACATAAATATTGAATTGAATTTAATATAAAATTGGTGTTTCCTTCCAAGATGTTATGTCCCCATGGGTTATATGGGTTATAACCTAGTATATAATGAAGATTAGGAGGCGTGTATAAATTAGCAATTATATCTCCATCAGAAATAAGAATCATTTTGTTTTGTGAGCTTTTCTTTTTAATTTTCAATTCTTTTGTATCTGTTAATTCAAGGAAGTTGGAATTAAATTCATCTTCTATAAGTACTCCAACGATTTTCTCACCTTCAAATTTCTCTGGAGGATAATTAATAATATCAAGACTTACATTTTCTTTTTCATCTAATACATTTGATTTCTCAGAAGATGAGAGTAAAACAGTTGTTTTATCTGGTTTAATAATTTCAATACTACTTGCAAAGCTTGTTAAA
>JABHQB010000039.1 GCA_018695965.1 Flavobacteriales bacterium
AACTATGGTTATTGATTAAAATTGGAATTACTAATACATTCTTTTTTTCTTCTGTTCTTTTGTCTTAATACAATATGAACCAAAAAATCAAGTCTGCGAAAAATATATGCTGTTCAATTATAAATTTTCTTAAAAGAATTAAACTCGTCAAAAACGGACTCAAACAGAAATTCTTTATAAACAGAAAATCCATCTTTTCTCGATGCTCATATTTTTCAAGGACATTATAAATATATACCACATAAATGGTAGAGACGTATAGTTTATCCTGAACGAATCTCATTTAAAACTATGATTCTTTTACAATGATAGGGTAGAGACGTAACGCGTGTACGTCGTCAGATGATATGGGACAAAGTTAGTTAAATTTAAAGAGATACTTTTCATAGATTTTACTCCAATTAATTTATGCTATGCAAGACTTTTGAGATAAGTTAAATCTCTTTCTTGCCTTTAGCGTTTTCTGTTTTATTTTGTCTCTAAGTGACAAAATCTTTTCCTGCTTTCCATAATACATATCAGAAGGAGTTACATTATTTAAAGATTCATGTACACGCTCATTATTATAATATTGAATAAATAATGCTATTTCTCTTTCTAATGCTTCTACTGACCAATAATTATGAAGTTTTATTTTATTCTTTAACGTCCGATGATATCTTTCAATCTTTCCCTGTGTCTGTGGATGATAAGGTCTTCCTCTGGTATGTTTCATTTGCTTATCTTTTAAATATTCTGCTAATTGTGAAGATAAATAACATGGACCATTATCAGAGAGTAAACGAGGTTTATGTTTTACATGGATATGATCTACTCCTGTATATTCAATAGCCATATCCAATGTATCCAGGACATCTTCCGATGCCATTGTTGAATAGAGCTTCCAGGATAAAATATATCTTGAATAATCATCAAGGACGGTAGAAAGAAAATACCATCCCCATCCAAGTATCTTAAAATAGGTAAAATCAGTTTGCCACATTTCGTTTATACGTCTGGTTGGGTTTTTATAATGATCTGATGCTTTAATTACGGTATATCTTGGACTTAAAATTAAATCATAATCTTTCAATATTCGATAGACACTGGATTCGGATATAAAATATCCTTTCTTATCTGTTATATAAGCAGATAGCTCTCGAGGTGTTTTATCTACATGTGAAGAGGATAAAGATATATCACGAATCCATTTCCTTTCAGAATCGGGTATTTTATTCCAAAACCGACTTGGTGTTCGCTCTGAAGATTTAAGTCCATCATAACCATGTTCTACATAGCAATTATACCATCTATAAAAACTTGAACGAGCAACGCCTAATCCAGCAAGGGTTTGTTTTACAGGTATATCTGAATGTTCCACTAAACGAATGATTTCCATCTTTTCAGAGGGTGTATATCTCATATTTATTCCCACTCGTTCTCTAAGCCATTCAAGCTTTTTTTTAGAACATCATTCTTCATCAATAAATCTGCAACTAATTGCTTTAAATGTGAATTATCTGCTTTTATTCCTTTGACTTCTGTTGATGTGGCTTCCCTGATGGTATCTCCTTGTAATCTCTTTTTTCCTGCATCTAGAAAATCTTTACTCCATCTATAATAGCTGTTTTCATTAATGCCTTCTCTTCTACAAAGCTCTGATATGGTCGATTCACCTTTAATTCCTTCTAATACTATTCGGATCTTCTCTTCCGTTGTATAGCGTTTTCGCGTTCTTCTTTTAATATCTCGTATTCTTTTTTCTACTGTTGATTTTGAGTTCATTTAAACTTCCTTTCTTCTGTATAATCTACTCAAAATACCCCCTTAACTTTTTACACCTTTTTGTCCCATATCATCTGACGGGATACACCCTCCTAATTAGAATTAATAATAATTATTCTACTGTAACCGAGTTGGACAATTGTACTATTTAACTTTCGGTCTTCATATTGTAGTTCAACATTATTCTCTAACTCACCAGTCCTTTTTTTTTGTAATCTGTTATCTTAAATGACTTCGGTATCTCAATTAATTTACTATTATACTTATAGAAATATCTAACCAATTGTCTTGACCATTTCTTATTTCGTGATATTGTTTTAATATTATTTTTGTTCAAGTATTCTGATACTTCACCATATCCCAAACCATCTTGTAATAATCTCCTGATTTCTATTAGAATTCTTTTCTTTTCTTCTGTTTGTTGTTGTTGTTTCCAATCAGATTTATATGAAATAGTTACTTTATCTTTACCCTTTTTAATCTTGTAACCTTTTGTCTTTTCTTTGAAGTCTTTATAGACAATTGTATCATCTACAATCGGTAAATTGAAGTCTAATGATAATCTGTGTTTATCTACTTTATTATCATATACAACACTTATAGAATCTAAGAATTTATTTAACTTTTCTTTCTTATCATCAAAAGACCAATCTTTCATTTCATCAATTTCTCTGTTCATTTGACCAATCCAATCAAACCATTGATGTCTATTTTTTATATTAATAATTTCTTGTTCAATTTCTTTTAATTGAAGTGTATTATCATCTATTCCTTTTTCAATCTTTTCCTTTATACCTTCATAGATTTTTTTAGATTTATACTCTTTTGATATGTTCTTAATTTCTATATCTATTAAACTATGTGACAAACTTTCTGATTCTCTATTTAATAATTTCTGTTTTTTATAGTGTCTATTTAAC
>JABHQB010000040.1 GCA_018695965.1 Flavobacteriales bacterium
CGATTATTATAATATCAATACCAGACTCTTCCTTAGTAAATCATAATACTACTATTACAAACGAATATGATAATGTAGAGAAAATAATGGATATTGATGATACAGTTGAGATATTAGAAATCACTCCATCAGAAGATTTAATTTACAGAAGACTAAAACTTTTAGACGAGTCATCTCCTATCGATTTTTCATATAATAAATCAACGGTATACTACATAAAAAAATATTTAGAAAAAGATGTTAAATTGATTAGTAGAATGTTAGGGGTCTCACCCTATTATTTTCCATTGATGGAACAACAGTTAGACAGATTTCAAATTCCATTAGAATTAAAATATTTAGCAATTGTTGAATCATCCTTAAACCCAAAAGCAAGAAGTAAATCTGGAGCTACAGGATTATGGCAATTTATGTATCCTACAGGTAAAGAATATGGATTAGAAGTAACCTCATATATTGATGAAAGACAAGATCCTTTAAAATCGACTATTGCGGCTTGTACTTATTTTGAGAAATTATATAATATCTTTGGAGATTGGCATTTAGTTTTAGCAGCATATAATGGAGGCCCAGGATATATTAAAAGACTCATGACAAAAACAGAACTTACTAACTACTGGGATTTACAACCTCACTTAAAAAAAGAAACACAAAATTATGTGCCAAAATTTATTGCAATTAGTTACGCAATGACTTTTTATAAAGAATATACAATAGACATTATTAATTCTGAAATGAATATTACACAAAACGATACAATCTCTTTTAAAAAACAAGCTCCATACCATCTTATTTCAGACATGTTTTGCGTTTCGAAAGAAACATTAAATTATTTGAATCCTGCTTATAAACAAGAAGTATTACCCTCAGGAGAAATTATTTGCTTACCAAAAGACGTAATTATGGACATTGTAAGAAATGAAGACTTCTTTTATGACTATTTGGAAAAAGTAGACAATAAAGAAATTTTGGTAAATGAAAGCAGATTAGTTTATATTGTAGAAAAAGGAGATTATTTAGGTAAAATATCTAAACAATATAATTTATCAGTGCCAGATATAAAACAATGGAACAATTTACATTCAGATAATTTATCAATTGGAGATGAATTAATATTATATATCCCAGATGAAAGCTAATATTACGATATTATTTTTGTTGATTGCTATTTTTGTTTCATGCAACAGAAGTGGAAATCAAAATAAAACATTACCTGCTACTGGAAATCAAAAGGAGATTATATTGGTAATAGAAGATAAACTATGGGAAGGAAAGAAAGGTGAAATACTAAGAGAAATATTTGAAAAAGAAATTGCAGGACTTCCTCAGTCAGAAAAATTATTTAACCTAATACAGTTAAATCCAAAGGAATTTACTAGATTTTTTCAGACTCATAAAAACATCATGATTGTTTCCTCTGATGTAAAAGATTCATATAGCGAAAATAAATGGGCAAATGGTCAGACTGTATTCTATTTACATAGTGATTCTAAAGAAATAGATTTTATAAACTCTTGCAATAAAACATGTAGTTTTTTGAACAGGAAAGAACTTGAAGAAATCAAGAATAGTTATGAAGAAGGCCATAACAAAGACGCAAGATCAGATATAAAGGAACAGTTTGGTTTTGAACTTTTTCTTCCAACAGAATATACAGTTTTATTAAAGAAGGAGGGGTTATTTACGTCATATTTTCACTCATATAATGAAAAGCAAGATTTACAAAAATGGATTGTTGTATATGAATTTCAACCAACAAATTGGGATTTACAAGAAGAGATAATTACCAGAACAGACTCCGTTTTAAAACAATATGTTGAAGGGTTTGTTAAAGCGAGTTATATCCAGATTGACAGTCGATTTTCTCTAATAGAAGATAATGGAATTTATAGAGGTTTGTGGAAGATGAAACAAGGGGCGATTATGGGAGGCCCAATCATCCTTAGAACCAGAAACATTGACGATAAAGTCGTGGTTTCTTTGGGAATAGTATTTAACCCTAATGAGAACAAAAGAGACTTTGTAAGAACGTTTGAGGCAATACTTTAATAAATTAGTAATTTATCAGATTTCTCTAACTTATTTCCATTCAAGATATTATAAATATACACCCCCTTGCTTAAATTTGAAATATCAATTTTAGTTCTTTCAGAAAAGAGTTTTTCAGAGAGAACATTTTGTCCGGTAACATTAA
>JABHQB010000041.1 GCA_018695965.1 Flavobacteriales bacterium
AGATTTACAAAACCTAATCCCATACAAAGTAGATAATGTAAGAATTCAATATCTGGCAGAAAATAATTCTAACGGATACGCTACTGGTGTTGACTTAAAAATAAACGGAGAATTTGTTACAGGAGTAGAAAGTTGGGCTTCCTTATCTGTAATGCAAACTATGGAAGATATTGAAGATGATTTTTATATTAATGAGGAAACTGGAGAAACAATCTATCCAGGTTTTATACCTAGACCAACAGATCAAAGAGTTAATTTCTCTCTATTTTTTCAAGATTACTTACCAGGAAATCCTAACTATAAAATGCACCTTAGCATGATGTACGGAACAGGGCTTTCTTTCGGACCTCCAAATTCAGATAAACATCAAGATATATTAAGAATGCCAGACTACAGAAGAGTAGATATTGGTTTTTCTGCAGTAATAAAAGCTGAAGACAAAAAGAGTAAAGTTAATTTACTGAACAAATTGAATTCTATGTGGATTTCTGTAGAAGTATTCAATTTATTAGATATTGACAATACGGTATCCTACCTTTGGGTAGCAGATGTAAGTGGAAGACAATATGCTGTTCCGAACTACCTAACTCCCCGACAATTAAATTTTAAATTAATTGTTAGTTTATAAATAACTAGCGCACCAACCTTCACTAATTGGTTTTAAGCAGGAATGTAACTCTGATTTCTTTTGTATAGTAAGGTCATAAAAAAGAGTATTATATTTTGCAATACTTTCTAATTTAAATGAAGGGATGCAAAGTATTTCATCTTCTATTTTACAAAATATATTCAGACGGTTAAGTAGGGAAATAGAAAGATCTTTTTCTAAATGTTGTATTAATTTTTGCAAAGTATCAATTGAACATCCGCTTGCTAAATTTTTACTTTCATCCAAAGCAACAACAATAAAATGGTTTTCTAAAATAGCAACCCCTGCTGTTAAGGGTACTTTATGGGCTTCCCAATTCTTAATATGATCAGAAATAGATTGTAGAATATAACTTTCTTGCTCATTTGTTAATTTCTGCTCTGCTGCATAAATCCAAATTCTGGATTCTTCAGGAATAGTATTAAAATTGACTAACATTAGATGTTTTCTGCAATGAGTTCTGCAATGTCTTTTACCTCAGCAGCTCCATCATCTACTGCTTTTACTCCATCAGTCATCATTGTATTGCAAAACGGACATCCTGTAGCTATAATGTCTGGATTTAACGCAAGGGCTTCTTCAGTTCTATCAATATTGATTTCTTTATCACCTCTCTCAGCATCTTTAAACATCTGAGATCCTCCTGCCCCACAACAAAAAGATCTACTCTTAGATCTCTTCATTTCTACTACATCAACCCCTAAAGATCTTATTAAAGACCTTGGGCTATCATATACCCCATTAGCTCTTCCTAAATAACAAGGATCATGATAAATAATCTCCTTCCCTTTCAAATCTCCTGTAATAGTTAATTTATCTTCAGTTATTAAATTTGAGATAAACTCCGTATGATGTTGTACATTATAATTCCCTCCTAAAGAAGGGTATTCGTTCTTTATCGTATTATAAGAATGAGGACAAGTAGTAACAATACGCTTTACCTTATATGCATTCATCACCTCAATATTTGTCATAGCCTGCATTTGAAACAAGAATTCATTTCCTGCTCTTTTTGCCGCATCACCAGAAGATGATTCTTCCGTCCCTAATACACCAAAATTAACGCCTGCCTTATTCATTATCTGAACAAAAGCTTTAGTAATCTTTTTTGCTCTATCATCAAAACTTCCGGCACTTCCTACCCAAAAAAGAATATCTACCTCCTTCCCTTCTGCCATAAATTCAGCCATTGTTTTTACCTGTAATTCACTCATTTTTAAGGTTTAAAAACTTGAATAGTAACTTCCTTATCTATTAAATCTGTAAACTTACCTTCAAACTTAGTAGCTCTTACAATATGATTATCTACCCAATGATAGTTACCTCCCCTTGGTTTACCCATAAGTAATCCATGGTAATTAAATCCATTTTCTTTCAGCCACACCTCTGTAACCTCTCTATGTTCTTCAATTCTTGAAGTAAAGAAGGTAATATAATGACCTTCATCATACCATTTATTTAAGATATCTAATGCGTCAGGATATAAATTAGCCGTTGCCATTCTTTCAGGCTCTTCATTTGGTATATCATCACAAATAGTGCCATCAATATCTATTAGATAATTTTTAATATCATCTGGTAATACAGGAGAAATATGTTCTCCGTCTACTATCTTTTCTACTAATTTATTCATCTTTCCATTTTAATCTGTCAGCTGCTGGGAATTGCCAAGGAGCTCCATTGTTTTCTATATTATTAAACATCATGTTTAGTTCAGTTGGGGCAAATGACTGCTCCATTACTAAATGTCTTCTTAAATCCACTATAATTGAAAGAGGATCAATATTTAAAGGACAAGCTTGAGTACAAGCATTACAAGTAGTGCAAGCCCATAACTCTTCTGTTGAGATATAATCATTTAACAAAGATTTATTGTCTGTATAATCTTTACCGTGTTTATCAATATTCTTACCTACCTCTTTCATCCTTTGACGTGTATCCATCATAATCTTTCTTGGAGAAAGCAATTTTCCAGTTTGATTGGCTGGACATTCTGAGGTGCATCTTCCACATTCAGTACAGGAATAGGCGTTCATTAATTGTACCCAATTTAAATCCGTTACATCTTTAGCTCCAAATGATTCCGGAGATGAAGCATCAGCAGCTGGTGTTGCATACGGATCAGCATTAGGATCCATCATAAGTTTAACTTCTTTAGTAACAGAAGGCATATTATCCATTTTACCTAAATTTTCAATGTTTGAGAAATAAACATTAGGAATAGACATAACCACATGAAAATGCTTTGAATAAGGTAATTCGTTTAAAAATATAAGTACCAGCATAATATGAGTCCACCAACTAATATCATGAAGTATTTCCATACTTTGAGCATCCCAATTAGCAATAAATGAATATAAAAAATTACTAATAGGAAAAGAACCAAAATAATTCTCAGGATGAAGTCCAATGTATCCAATATTCATTGTAAGTAGTGAAATCATCAGGAACATAATAATCACCAAAGCAATTATTGCATCAATTGAAGATGCTTTCTTCATTTCTTTGCCAGATAGTCTTTTTATCTTTAAAAAAAGTCTTCTGAACATAAAAATAAGACAGGAAACTAAAACCAATACCGCCATAACATCTCCTGAAGCAGTAGCCATATCATAGAAGCTACCCAACACACCAAAAGATCTATCTAAACTAAAGATGCCATCTACCATCATTTCTACCGTACCAATAGTAATCACCAAAAATCCCCAATAGACAAGAGCATGTAAAATACCTGATGCAGGACGTGCAAATAACTTAGTTTGTCCAAAAGCTATCTTTAATAATATCTTGGTACGTTTAAGAGGTTGATCAAAGCGATTTTTTGATTTTCCTAATCTGATATTCCTTACTATCTTCCAAAGATTATAAGAGAATAATCCTAATGCAAAAAATAGAATACAAGTAAAAATTATACTTGATTTATCCATACTTATTCTGTTTTCTTTTCTGTAAACGGTTTATTCTTAGCTCCAATTACAGAAAAACTAACATACCTTCCAGGATTATCTTTTACATCTCCTAAAAGCTGTTCTAACTCCTTAGAAGCTTTTTGTAAATTATTATATAATTTCTTATCATTTATAAGTAAACCTAAACTTCCTTCATTATTATTTATTTGTTTAGTAATCTCATCAATATTATTTAAAGTAGATAAGATATCTGCTTTTGCTAAGGAATCAGAAAAAGAAGAGAAATTATAAAGAATATTTTTTATTTCCGTATTACTTTCACTAAAACTCGTAGAAATTGTTTTAAAATTTAAAATAATTTCATTTAAATTCTCCTCATTACCTTTAACAATACTATTTACCGTTAACATGGTGTTAGACAGAGTGTTAAATGTTCTATCTAAACCAGTTAATGATTTATTTAAACTTTCTCTTGCGTCTTTATTAAAAACTGAAGTAATGACAATCATTACGGAATCAATAGAACTAATTAATCCTTCTGTTTTGTTTTTAAGTGGCAAAATCTGAGCATTTACCTCATCTTGTAAACTAGCTTCCATTGCAGATTCTAGTTCTGAACCCGAAATAGCCATAACATTTGTGTCTCCTAGAATCAAAGAGATCCCCTTTGTTCCCAACAAATCTAAACTAATAATTTTAGCTTTTGAATTGACAGGAATCTGAACGTCATCTTCAATATTTATCAGCACCTTTAACTGATTATCTCTTTTGTCATCAAAGGAAATTTTAGTTACCGTTCCAATCTTATGACCTTTTAATGTAATAGAGTTTCCTTCAGTTAATCCTGCAATATCCTGATAATACGCATGCAAAACTCTTTTATCGTTCATTACATTTACTCCTTTTAGATAATGAATTCCCCAATAAAGGACTCCAATTGCAAAAAGTGAAACGACTCCTACTGTTACTGATTTTAATTTATTACTCATAATCTTATTTATTTAGCAAATCTAAGGCTTCTTTTACACTTATTTGTTTTTCATTATGAAATGCTACAATAAATGCGCCTGCAAACTTACCAGATCTGTGTTTTAATTTTAATTTATCCGCTTCTTTTTTGTCATTTCCTACTGACAACAAGTATCTATATGTGCCATTTGCAAGATCTTCTTCAACATTCATTCCATCAAAAACAGAAGAGTTCTTCATGGATTTCAAATATGTTCCTAATTGAATTTTAAAAACTATATTTAACTCTTCTTTCAGATCTTTATTTTCTAATATTTCAATCTCTTTTAAATCTTCATTGTTATCATCTTTATCAATTACTAACAACCCATCTACTGTTTCTTTATATTCTTTAAAAGCTCTAAATATTGCAGAAGCCATGTAAATCTGACCGTTTTCAGAATGAAGAAAATCTTCTTCATCAGGATTAGTTAAAAATCCTAGTTCAATAAGAACAGAAGGCATATTAACTCTACTCGTTACCCAAAATGGAGCTTGTTTCACTCCTCTATTTTTTCTTTTAACTCTTTCGGTAAATTGTTTTTGTACATTATTTGCAATCTGGATACTTTGATCCAGATATACATTTTGAGTTAAAGAAAAAATAATATAACTTTCAGGAGTATTTGGTTCAAATCCATCATAATTTTCCTTATAATTATCTTCCAAATAAATAACTGAATTTTCTTTCTGAGCTACTCTTAAATTCTTTTCAGAGTAATCTAATCCCATGACATGAGATGAAGTTCCGTGAGCTGAAGATTTATCAAATGCATCACAGTGAATAGATATAAACAAATCAGCATTATTATCATTTGCAAAATCGGTTCTCCCCCTTAGTGTCGGATATGAATCATCTATTCTAGTATAAAGTACCTTTAGATCAGGAAAAGCCTCAGAAATATACTCACCAATCATCAAAGTAACTTTCAAGGCGATTTCCTTTTCATTTTCCTTATACCTTCCAGTTCCTAAATTTCCAGGATCTTTACCTCCATGACCAGCATCTAGCACTATGGTTTTTATTTTATTTTCTGAAGATTGTGAGAAAGAAAAATTATTTATGCCGAACAACAGAAGAAAAAACAAAAAAATGCGTTTACCAAACAGATTAAAGGTATGATAGATTTTACTTAGTTTTGTCAATCTAGAATTACTATTAGTTTTACATACAAAAATAACACTAAGATTGAATAAAAATATACTTCTACTAGTCTCATTCATATTCTTATTAACAGGATTTTTCAACAATTCTTATGCAAAAAACTCATTTATTTTTAACGATACACTACCAAAAAATAGTTCTGAAACTATATTAGAATTTAATATTGAACGCCATTGTAACGATTCCATTATTCAAGATATAGAAAATAAGAAAATATATCTGTATGGAAATGCGAGTATTGAATATGGCAACATAAAAATTACAGCAAATAAAATAGTAATTGACTGGAAAGAAAATACCATTTTAGCTATTGGAACCAAAGATAGTATAGGGAATATTATTGGTAATCCCGTATTTGAAGAAGGAAAAGAAAGTTTTAAAGCTACCGAGATTCTTTACAATATGAAAAGTAAGAAATGCATTGTAAAAAAAATGATTACAAAGGAAGGTGAAGGATATATACATGGACTAAAAGTAAAAAAACTAAAAGACAATATATTATACTTAAAAAGAGGAAAATACACAACTTGCAATGCTGAAAAACCTCACTATTCTATTCGTTCAAATAAAATAAAATTAATACCTGGTAAACAGATAGTTACAGGACCTGCATACATGACTTTTCTCAATATTCCAACTCCTTTATTTTTACCATTCGGATATTTTCCCAATACTAACAAACAAAGTTCCGGAATTATTATTCCATCTTATGGAGAGTCTGCAAATTTAGGGTTTTTCTTAAAAGATGGAGGATACTATTTCTCGTTAAACGATTATACCGATTTAAGCTTAAAAGCTAATATTTACACAAAAGGCAGTTGGTCTGTAAAAAGTAATTTCAGATACAAAAAGAGATACAAATACAATGGGTCTTTGAATCTTAATTACGGTAATATTATTACAAGTGAAGTTGGTTTTCCAAACTATGGAATTAAGAAAGATTTTTTTGTGAGATGGAGTCATAAACAAGATCCAAAAGCAGATCCTTCGGCAAGTTTTTCTGCAAATGTAAATGCTGGATCGAGCACATATCATAAAAATAATACGCTTACAAACTCTACAGACTACCTTTCTAATACATTCACCTCTACTATAAATTGGAGCAAAAGATTTGAAAGAACTCCTTTTAATCTATCTGCTAATCTAGGTCATAATCAGAATACTCAAACACATAAAGTTAACCTTACATTACCTGATATTTCATTAAGCATGAATAAGATTTATCCATTTAAATCACTAGGAAATCAAGGGTCAAAAAATTGGTACGATAATATTGGGATGAGATATAGTATGAATAGTAAAAATCAAATTTCTACTGCAGACTCATTACTTTTTCATAATAGCACTTTACAAGATTTCAATTCTGGAATGAGACATAATATTCCAATCAATGCATCATTTAAAGTATTAAAATATTTCACTTTCAATCAAAGTATAAATGTTTCTGAAAGATGGTACATTAATCAGATTGAAAAAATATGGAACGGAACTGAAGTAATAACGGACACATTAAATAAATTTACTAGAGGTAGTGAATATAATTTATCTAGCTCAATAAACACAAAAATTTATGGTGTTAGTCAGTTTAAGAAAGGTAAAATAGCGGCTTTCCGACATGTAATGACTCCTAATCTATCCTTTACATACAACCCTGGTTTTTCAGATGAGAAATTTGGATTCTACAAATCTGTACAAGTAGACAGCTTAGGAAACACAGATATATATTCTATTATGCAAAATGGAATTTATGGAACTCCCAGAAAAAACGAATCTGGAAATATAAATTTTAGTTTAGGTAATATTTTCGGAATGAAAGTAAGAAGCAAGAAAGACACAATAGAAGAACTAACTAAGATAAAACTAATTGAAAGTTTAAATTTTTCTTCTTCATACAATTTATTTGCTGACTCCTTTAATTTTAATTATATCAATTTAAATTTAAGAACAAAATTATTTAATAAAATCAACATCAGTTATAGTAGTGTCTTTGACCCTTATATTATTGACTCTTCAGGAAGAAAACATAAATTCGAACTATTTGAAAACAATAAAATAGCTAGGTTTAAAAACTCAAACATCTCTGCTGGATTTAATATAAATGACAAGACCTTTACCAAGAAAAAGAATAAAGAAGAAGAAGAAGAAGAAGAAACAAGAGATTTTTATAAAACACCATGGAATCTAAATATAAATTATACTCATAATTTAAATATGGGAAGCACTCTACAATCTGAAAAAACTTCTACACAAACTCTTGGATTTTCAGGGAATATAAAAGTTACTCCAAAATGGAAGATAGGATTTCATTCTGGTTATGATTTTTCAGATGAAACAAATCAAGAATGGTGGAAAAAATTCTCTTATACTTCTATTGATATATATAGAGATTTACATTGTTGGGAGTTATTATTTCATTGGATCCCAACAGGATATCAGAGGAGTTATACTCTAACAATTCGAGTAAAAGCAGATATACTTAAAGACTTAAAATTAGAACGTAGAAAAGATTGGATAGCACCAGAGTTTAATTAGGAAAACAACCAGTTTTTTATAATTAATTTTCCGTTATCTGTTAATACCGACTCAGGATGAAACTGAATACCTTTTACATCATATCTTTGGTGAGAAACAGACATAATTAGTCCATCTTTATTTTCTGATGTTATAAGCAAACAATTTGGAAGTGAATGTCTTTCAGCAACCCAAGAATGATAATGAGCAATCTTAAATTCTTTTGACATACCTTGAAAAATAGAATCATCTTCAATAATCTGATTTTCTGAAGAAATTCCATGTTTTACATCTTGAAGATTTTCTAATTTTCCATCAAAGAATTCTACAATTGCCTGATGACCTAAGCAGATCCCTAATATTGACTTTGTCTTTGAAAACCTCTTTAATACATCAAAAATCACAGGATGATTATATGGAAGTGAAGGACCTGGGGATAAAATTATTTTATCATAATTTTTAATATCAACTTCAGAGATTTGATTGCTTCTAACAACAACACAATCTTCTACAAATTCTCTGACGTAATGATGTAAATTGTATGTAAATGAATCAAAATTATCAATAATTAAGACTTTCACTTATTCGTGTTTCTGTAGTTCCTCAGGCAATATATCTAGAACCATCTCTATTCCATTATGGCCAGCTATATATATTTTTGAGTCTTTAATCATCTTTTTTAGGTCTTTTGAAGAATTGACCTAGTTTCGACAGAGGTTTTCTTAATCTTATAAACATTGGTGGGTTGAAGCCATTCATTTTCCAAGAAATATAATCCTCATTATTTGCCCTTAATCTATTCCAAATGGAATAATTACTAATTCCCCCTATTCTCATTTTTACCATTATTTTTGGCAAATAAATTACAGATATTTTGTTTTTATACAATAAACGTAAAGCCATTTCATAATCGGAGGCATTTTTCAAACGTATAGAGTACAATCCAAATTTATTATAGATCTCTTTTTTTACAAAAAATGTAGGATGTGGTATAGTCCATCCTTTTCTCATCTTTTTGATGTTAAAATTACCTGACTTCCAATACCTTCTGATGCTATCTGTATCTACAGTATCAACATATAATAAATCCCCATAGACAGAATCTACATCATTAAAAATAAAAACTTCAGCAAAATCAGAGACTACGTGGTTTGTATAATACAAATCATCTGAATTTATTATTCCAACCACATCACCTGTCGCAGCTCGTATTCCCTTATTCATAGCGTCATACAATCCGTCATCTTCTTCTGATATGAAATATGATATCTTATCTCCATAAGATTTTACAATCTCAATAGTACCATCTGTTGATTTTCCGTCAACAATAATATACTCAATATTGTCATAATCCTGACACAAAACACTATCAATAGTATCTCTAATAGTTTTTGAACTGTTATAAGATATTGTGACAATTGATATGTTTGGTTTTTTATTCATTTTTCTTTATTACAAAAACATGACAATTACCATTTGTTCTATCGTATTTTTCTAAAGTACACTTATTATCATCTATCCAACATACCACCTCTTTTTTGGATTGAAAAGTTGCTATAGGTGTGATAAAATAATCGTAAAATATATTTCTTGTTTCTTGTATATTTAACTTTTGTTTTCTAAATATCTTATACATTAAAAAATGTAAAATTACAAAAGTTTTTTCCATTATAATATTACCAATTTTACTTTTATTCAATAGTCGTAAAACAGAACCAATATATTTGTATAAAAATGGATAGTACCGGTATTTTTTATAAACTGCTAGGTACAAATTACCTCCTGGCTTTAAAATACGGACACATTCCTTAAAAGCTCCAACCGTATCCCCAGTATGATGTACTACTCCATCACTAACAACTAAGTCTGAAAAATCAGAATCTAATGGAATTTCTAAATTATTACCTAGTACTAATTCCAAATTATCCGATTGTATAAAATTCTTAGCAAATTCTAAAGACTGTTTACTTAAATCTACTCCAATTAATTTAGAAGCATACTTGGAAGCATATATTAGATTTCTTCCGCAGCCACACCCAATATCTGTTATTATTTTCCCTTCTGATTTCTCAATTACTTTTTTAAGATTTGGATTCATGTTTTCTAAGATCTTTTCTTTTGAAGAATATCCATACTCAAAGGGTGTACTATCGTAAAATGTTTTCTCCATTATCTTTCAATAATTATATTTTCCATCACTAACATATCCATCTCCGTTCTAAGGAAACAATCTAACGCTTCTTCCGGTTTATTCACAATAGGTTCATTCTCATTAAAAGAAGTATTTAAGAGAATTGGAGTGCCAGTTCTTTTATAAAATTCATTAATTAAGTTATAGTATTTAGGAGAAACTTTAGAATCAACTGACTGAAGTCTTCCTGTTCCATCTACATGAGTAACTGCAGGAATTTCATCGTATTTATTTTCCTTTATTTCATATACTTTCTCCATAAAAGGAACGTGACTATTTTGGATAAAATAATCAGAAATGTGTTCTTTTAGTATTGATGGAGCAAAAGGTCTAAAGCTTTCTCTTCTTTTAATTTTATCATTTAATAAATCCTTTGCATCTTTTCTTCTGGGATCAACAATAATAGATCTATGTCCTAAGGCTCTAGGGCCAAATTCTGCTCTACCTTGAAACCACCCAATTACACCTCCACTAATAATTTTATCTACAACTATTTTATATAAATTCTCTTCAGTAACTTTAAGAAACTTGATATTTTGACTATTTAAAAGTTTAATAATCTTGGCATGAGTAGTTTTATAACCAAAAAAAGCAGTTGTAATTTCTGGCATTCTATTATTACCCAAAATTTGATTATGAAGATACATAGCAGATCCAATAGAAGTGCCTGCATCATTTCCTGCTGAAGGTACATATAAGTTCTTAAAAGGCGTGTTTTCTAGGATTTTTCCATTCACAACAGAATTCTGAGCTACGCCACCTGAAATACATAGATTCTCACATTTGGTTTTTTCATACAAATCATTTAAAATATGAAACATTATTTTTTCCGTATGTCTCTGAACTGAACATGCTAAATCAATATGCCACTTTTCAATTTCCTCATTAATGTTTCTACTTCTGCCAAAAAGATTTTCCCATTCTTTTGTAAATAAAGATTCAATTTTGGAGTTTCCACCATCCCAATCCATATCTACACCCTCATTAAAATGTTTAAAAAATTTCTTATTTAGTTTAAATGATCCATTATCAGTAATATAAATAATTTTTTCTAATTCTTTTAGATATTTAGGATTGCCATAAGGAGCAAGACCCATTACCTTGTACTCATCTCCATAATTTGGAAAACCTAAGAATTGAGTGACTGTTGTATAAAAA